>DSAR01000357.1 GCA_011046405.1 Chloroflexota bacterium
AGGAAAAGGTCGAGCACGCGCCTGGCGCTACTCTCTTCCTCTTCCGCTCGCCGATGGCGTTGGTAGATGAACCAGTAGACCACGGCCACCAGGAATCCACCTCCGAAGATGTTGCCGGTGGTCACAGAAAACAGATTCGCGGCGAAACCTTGCAGGTTAAGATTGACCAAATCGCTCGCCGTTTTGCCCGCCGCCGTCACGACCTCAGGCTCGCCTTTCAAGAGAAGCCCCATTGGAATGAAATACATATTGGCGATGCTGTGCTCGAAACCAGAGGCGACAAATGCAGTGATGGGAAAAAGGATAGCGACGATCTTATCGACGACGCTGCGACCGCTCATACACAACCACACGGCCAGACAGACCAGGACGTTGCACAGAATGCCCCGTACCAGTCCCTCCGTGAAGGAGAGATTGACTTTGCCGTTGGCGATGTTCAAGGCTGTCGCGCCAACCTGATACTCAGCAAACGTCCACTGCCGGGATAAATACATCAGGGCCGCCACGCTCAGGCTGCCGACCAGATTGCCAAAGTAGACGATGGTCCAGTTGCGCATCACCTGCCCCAGAGATAATTTACCTCCGACCCAGGCCATGACAATTAATTTGACAATGGCACATTAGCAAGAGATTTTCGAGGCGTAGCTGGGAACCTTGACAAAACAGGTGAAATCGGCCAAGCTAGTAGGCATCAACTTGGACAAAGGAGGCCTGCTATGCGTAGCCGTTTCTGGCTTATTATACTCCTCTTGGTGTGGATAGGGCAAGGAATCATCGGAGCTCACAACTTGCTGCCAGTACAAGGCGCATCCTGTCAAGAGGTTTGGTTCTTGGTAGAGAACTTGTCTGCACTGGTGGTCTATCAATCTCGCCGCAGGATGCTTTGGCCACCTCCTCGTTCCCATGCCCGTCAACGTCGGCGACGGTGTGGAAAGCCGCCATTCCGGAGACCACGTGTAACAAATGAGGACGAAGAGCAAACAGCTCAACCAGAGAGAAAGGGGGGAACTGGAAGTAACGACGTGTTCACCCCTCAACGTTGGGGGTTGTCGCCTGACTTCAGTCGGGAGCTGCCCGAGCGCTTGTTCCACTGTTGGCAACGTTACAACGAGTGCTTCAAGACCAAGACACGTAACACCGGTGAGTATGCTTACCACTATATGAGTGGCCTGTTGCGTATAGAGACCAAGCGCAACTACACCAATATTGGACGTGCGGCGGGTGTGGCTGGAGAGAACATCCAACATTTCATGTCGAACTCCCCCTGGTCGGCGCAGAAGGTGATGAAGCAGGTGCAACAAGAGATCAAGACCAACCCTGACCTTAGCCGAGGGGGCGTGGTGATCTTGGATGAGAGCGCTGACAAGAAAGCAGGAGACAAATCGGCTGGTGCCGGACGACAGTATAACGGACGGTTGGGCAAAGTGGACATGAGTCAAATTGGGACCTTTTTGGCCTACGCGAACTTGACCCATTCCAACCGACCGGTATGGACTTGGATAGATGGGGAGTTGTACTTGCAAAAGCACTGGTTTGCTCCTGAGATGACCGAGTTGCGTCAGCAAGTGGGTATCCCACCTGAGCGGGAGTTCGAAACCAAGATTGAACTGGGCTGGAAGATGATCCAGCGGGTCAAAGCCAATGAGCTGCCCTTCGAAGCCATAGCCTGCGACGATCTGTACGGGCGGAGCACCTGGTTGCGGGACAAGATGAACGGGGAACAGATTCTCTACATGGCCGATGTCCCACGGACGACCCAGGTCTACTTGGAGAAACCCATACTGGGAGTGCCGGAGCGCCGGCCTGGGGGTCAGGGTCCAAAGCCTACCCGTCTGCAGGTGCTGAACGACGTCCAGCCATACCAAGTCCATCAAGTGGCCCGGCGCGCTGACACGATTTGGCATCGTATCCGGGTGCGTTCCATCGAACGGGGTGAGTTGAATGACCCCTTCGCGGCGCGGCGCGTCTGGACGCTGCGAGAGGGGGAGATAGAACCGGTCGAGGAATTGCTGGTGATCCGGCGTGAAGCAAGGAATCGTTACAATTACTCGTTGAGTAATGCGCCATTCGATGCCCCCATTGAGGACTTGGCGTGGCTCAAGTGCCAACGCTACTTCGTTGAGCGTGTCAATCAAGACGCCAAGTCTGAAGCAGGTTGGGATGAGTTGGTAGCACGCAAGTATCGTGGTTGGGTACATCATCTGGCTTTGGTCATCTTGGCCGTTTGGTTCGCGGCCCAGACTAAGTGGGAATGGGCCAGCGAGTACACCCGATTTGCTCTTTAAGCTGCAAGCTCTCCTGGTATAGTGCCAGGGTGCGATCCAGCTCCCCGCGCGTGAGGTAGACCTGGGCCATCTGATGGAGGGAAGCGGCCTTGCCCTCGATGTCGCCGATTTGCTCGCTTCCCTGCAAGCTCTCCTTAAGAAGGGCCAGGGCGCGATCCAGATCCCCGCGCGTGACACATAGATTGGCCAGCTCATAGCGCAGGCTGCTTTCGATTTTCGCCGCTTGCTGCGCCGCTGCCTGCTGCGCCGCTGCTTGCTGCGCCGCTGCTTGCTGCGCCGCTGCTTGCTGCGCCTCGCCAGGCGGCGCGGGCGCTTCGGATATAGCCAGCAGCCCTTCTTCCAGCAGCGTGTAGGCCTCTTCCGTCTGGCCATACGCCCCTTTCAGCCAGGCCAATCGACGCACGTGCCACAATCGCTCGGTACCTGCCAGGCGATCAGTGGCTGCGTCGAGGGCGTCCATCGAGAGGCGCACCACGCGGGATAAGAGGGGTCTTTGTGAATATCCCCGAAGCCCCGCCGGGCCAACCAGGCGCCGTAGTCGGCCAATCCTGCTTCCAACCTCTCCCGCTCGTCCCGCTCGTCCGGGTCCACGTGCTGGGCCAGGACCTGCAGCAGGGCCGGTTGGAAGCGATAGGTGGCCGGGGCGCCATCCTCGAAGCGGCCCTCCACCTCCAGCAGGCTGCGCCGGGTGAACGCGCCCAGGTCGCGGCGGGCCTCGTCCAGGGCCTCCTCACCCGTGCCAAGGCCCCACATCAGCGCCGCGCCCTGGGCGAAGAAGGGGAAGTCCAGGCGGCTCAGGGCCCGCAAGCGCGCCTGTAGGAGCTCCGCCAGGCGGCCGTAGCTGCGGTCGAAGGCGGTCCAGAAGGTGCGGTGGTGGCCGGCCAGGCCGTAATCGCGGGCCTGGGCCAGTTCCCGGTCCCAACCGGCGAGGAAATCGCCGGCCGCTGCCTCGGGACTGACGTCGTATTCCCCGGCCAGGAGGGCGATGGCCAGCGGGTGGCCCTCGGTCTCCCGGGCTACCTGATGGGCCAGCGCGCGCCCGGCGTCCCCCTCGTCCTGGGCGCGGGTGCTGTGGTGGAGGAACAGGCGCGCGCCGGGGGCGACGTCGAGGCCCGGGAGGGGACGATCGGTGCGGGGAAAGACGCGCTCGCCGGCCAGTTGGGCCGGTTGCCGGCGGCTGGTGAGCAGCAGGCTGGCCCCGCCCCGGGCCGCCTGGGCCGCCAGCTGATGGATCGCCAGGGCCTCCTCCTCCTCCTCTTTCTCTTTCTCTTTCTCTTTCTCCTCCTCTTTCCCCTCCAACCCCTGCAACACGCTCTCGTAATTGTCGAGCAGCAGCAGGCCGTCCCAATCGCGCAGGCTGTCCAGGACCGCCCGGGTCTGCTCGGCGATATCTGCGTCGGCCAGGGCCTAGGCGGCGGCTTCTCCCCGCAACCCGCGCAGGAGCTCGCCGTGGAGGCGGGCGGCGTCGAGCTCGCCGGAGGCGAAACTGACGCCCAGCACGCCCTCGGGCCAGCGCCAGCCGAAGCGTTCGGCGAAGGTAGCCGAGAGGGCGGTCTTGCCCACGCCGCCGGCGCCGACGACGGTGACGACGCGGGCGCCGGTATCGTACGTGGAGATCGCCGTTGCGCCCGCGCAGGGGGCGCGGGGCCTGGACCTCCAGGGGCAGGCGCACGTGACCGGGCAGGCGCAGGCTGGCGGCCACGATGGGCGCGCCCTCTCGCCGGGGCAGCGGCCCCCAGCCGCCGCGCGCGGCGTAACAGACCGGCAATCCGGCGAAGGCGGGGATATCGGCAAGGGCCAGGCGGGCCTGGCGCAGGGATTCGGCCAGGGAATGGCCGGCCAGGAGATACTCGTAGAGGGCGACGGCCACGTCGTCGCTGCTGCGATCGGGGAAGAGGCCCTGCATACCGATGGCCGCCGGGACGCCGTTCTTCACCAACGCGCGGGCCAGGACGGCATCTCCAGCACCGGTGGCGGTGTGGCAGGCGCTGAGGAGCACCAATTGGAGCACGCCGGCGGGCGGCAGGGCGGCCAGGTCCGGGCCGTGCAGGTAGTCGGGGCCGCCGGCAGCGTCCTCCAGCAGGAGCAGCGCCAGGGGGCCGTTCTCGGTCTGGATGACGTCGCCGTGGCAGGTGAGGTGGAGGATGGCCGGCCCTTGCCGCAGCGCCCGGCGGAGGGCGTCGCGGGTCGGGGGCGTGCGGTGGGCGACCAGGTCGGTGTCGCTGGCGCTCAGGGTGCGGCGGATGGCGCGCAGTTCGTCGTCGATGCACAGGCGACCATCGTCGCGGGGCCGGCCCTGATCGTCGACCAGGGGATCGGCGCCCAGGACGATGAAGCGCAGGGTGTCGGGCGCCGGGGGCGGGGCGGCGGTCCGATCGACCAGGCGGACGAGGGCGAATTGGCAGGCCAGGAGCTGGGGGCCGTCCACGGCGGCGAACTCCCAGGGGACGGCGGCGGCGGCGGGGCCGTCGGCGTCGAGGAGGAGCAGGCGCTCGGTTTCATTC
>DSAR01000279.1 GCA_011046405.1 Chloroflexota bacterium
CGTCTATAGCGTGCGGGCCGCCGGTGCGCTACTGACCTCGGATAAGCCGATGAGCCTGCGAATGTATTACGAAGATGACTTCCTGCACAGCGCCGATCCGCACACGCTTTCCATCTTCGCCTGGCATGCTTATGAGAAGCGCTGGAAGGAATTGGGAGGGCGACTGTTCAGCGCTCAACGGTATCTCTCTGCCACCACTTCCCGCTTCACGACCTACGCGCTGATGACGACCCCGAGCTGGCGTGACGACTTCGACGACTTCAACGGCCTGGACGAAACCGACAACGTGGCGCTGGGCGGCGTGCTAGAGGAGCGGACGCTGGTATTATCGGAGACGCCGGGGGAGGGTGTCGCCGTCTCGCGCGTCGTCACGCCCACGGGAGACTTCGCCCGCTGGGGCGCGATCTTCTTCACCGGCGACGTCGATCCGCCCACCACGACGCTGGCGGTGGACGTGCTGAGCGCAGACGGCAACCAGGTGCGGACCAACGTCGCCAGCGGCGCTGACCTGCGTTCACTCAACCCGGCGCAGTATCCCACACTGCGGCTGCGGGCACGTCTATCTTCGACCAGAGAGGGAGAAACGCCGGCGCTGGAGACATGGCGGTTGACGTGGCAGGTGGAAGCGCACAAAGTCTATCTACCGGTGGTATTGCGATGAAACACATATCCCGCCACCCCATCCTATCCAACCTGATCTTTCTGATGGCTGGGGCGCTGCTCCTCTTGCCTGCTTACAGCAGCCTCCTCACCAACATCATCCAACTTCACAACGACAGCGGTGTCGCCAGCGGTTATCTGGGCACTGTGCAAGAATGCACCGCCTTTGGGGCCGTGTTGGAGGCGCAAGCAGATCAATATCCGCTGCAAGTGCGATCGGTGGATTTCATGCTCTATCGCTTCGACGGCGCGGCGACAGAGACTCAGATCCGGGTGGCAGCTTATGCATTACGAGAGGATGGCACACCCGGCGCGCTGCTGGCCCGATCGGACGAGGAGACGATAACGACCTTTTACCCCGACTGGGCTACGATCTCCCTGGAAGGTCGGAACCTCTTCATCCCGGAAGCGCGCCCTCTTCTGGTGAGCGTGGAATACCTGGCTAGCACGGCGGGGAGTGTGCCCTCGGTCACTTTAGATGACAGCGAAAACATCCCGGCGGGCGCGAATTTCTACAGCCACGACTGCGGTGAGAACTGGATCGAGCACTACGATTGGTGGACCACACCCCTCACGGTCGGACATAATATGATTCGCGCCACCGTAGAGACGAACGTGACGCTACCCGAGGGGTATGTGACGCGCGGGATGCTGCCCGGCGCGGGGAAGCAGCACGTCCTGGCGCGGACCGGCGATGGCCGTGTGCATCTGATCTACACAGATCGGGCCAGAGACGACCTGGCACACCTTTGGTCTAGCGACGACGGTGCAAGTTGGCAGCCTTCGCCCCCGCTGTTGGCCGCCACATCCAATCATGTAGAAGCCGCGCTTGCCGCTCTAAGCAACACGCTGCATTTAGCCTACGGTCCCTGGGATGGACAGGAAGCTTATCATAAAAGTTACGATGGTCAGTGGAGCGCAGCCGCTTACCTTGGCAGCTGGGTCTTTGGCCGCAACATAGCCGTAGATAGCCAGGGACGCGTGCACGTCGTCTGGAGCAACAGTGACGCCTGGTACACACGCTTTGATGGAGAGGGCTGGAGCGATCCCGCGCTCATCGCCGCCAGCGCCTGGCATCCGGCCATCGCCGTCGGTCCGGACGATAGCCTGCACGTGGCCTACAACGACAATGATTACTGCTGCGAACACACTTACGTCGATGTCCATTACATCATATCTACTGATGCGGGCGACACATGGTCGACGCCGGAAAACGTCAGCCAAGCCAGCGTTTGGTCCGGCGGCGCAAGCCTGGCGGTCTCTCCCGACGGCATCGTCCATTTGACCTACATCGGCCAGTCAAAAGTGCTGGAAGGCGGACTCTACTATCACCAGAGGCAAGGCGGCGGATGGAGCCCGCCCGAAACGATCAGCAGCGGCAGCGCTGGCGTGAGGACTGGGAGCACAGGGGCGGATTCAGCAGCTATGTCCGTGGATGAAGCCAACAACCTCTTCGTCCTCTTTCGCTATCTGAACGCGGCCAATCGCTGGGACATCTGTCTGCGTACTCGTGATTGGCGGGGTTGGTCACCGGTGATGAACCTGACCAACAACGACGCGATGGATTCCGAACACCCCAACACAGTCTACGGAGACATACCGGTGACGCGCGGGTTGGACACAGCCTGGAACAGTTCTGGAAATGTCATCTACCGCTATATTCCCCGGGACGAGCTACAGATCCGTCCAACGCCCACCCCCACGCCGACGCCGACGCCGACGCCCGGCGCCTATCACGTACGGGTCGTCGACGAGCAAGGCGATCCGGTGGACGGGGCGCGCGTCTACCACGATGGTCGCCTGGTGACCGGCGCCGAAGGCCAACCGCTTCTCACCAGCTATGGAGGCGTGGTGAACTTTACGTCGCTGCAGCCGGGCGACACGCTCGCCGCCCTGGCGCTTCAAGAACAAGTGGACACCGTGAGAGACGGACACGCCACCGAAGCGCATCCGAGCTATCCCGACTCGCCCTGGGCCTATCGCATCTATCTGAGCAGCGTGGATATCGACAGCCAGGGAGACGTCAGTCTCTACACCGTCCCCGATCCCAGCGCCGGCGAGCACCGACTGGTCGTGAGCCAAACGAACCCTCTGATTCTTCTCAACCTCGTCGCTTCCATTGAGTGGGATGCAACGCTCACCTACACCCGGCAGATATCCCGCGCCTTCCGCCTGGCCTCCGACTACCTCTATGACTTGACTGACGGGCAGATGGCGCTCGGACACGTCGCCATCTACGACGCTTCCGCCTATTGGGCCGACGCCGACGTACAGGTCTCGGCCAAAAACGTCGTTCGCCCTCACGCCTACGTGGGCGGCATCGTCGCAGATGACAAATCTCACGTCATCCGCATCGGGCGCTACTGGGATGGCAACAGCGGCGCACAGGGGCCTTGGGACCAACCAGAGGGCTACCGCACCCTGACCCACGAGCTCGGTCACTACGCGCTCCACCTCTATGACGAGTACTTCGCCTACACCTTCGACGAGTACGGCAATCTGACCGGAGAGGCACCCGCCTACTGCACCGGCCCCGAGAACCGCGATCCAAGCACTGATGCGAGCAACGCCAGCGTGATGGATTACCAGTACACCACCAGCGAACTCAGCGCTCGCGGCGTCCCTGGCCTGTGGTCTGACCTGTGTGAACAAAGCGCTCAATGGCAACTCAATGGCGAATCGCCCTGGGAGACCGTCGCTCGAATATACGCCGACACGCACATCCCGCCCCGCTGGCATCTCACCACGCCCCTCGATCGGGGGGCGGTGATGGCCGGATCGGCGGGCCTCTCGACTGTGTTGCCCGACTTGCCCAGGATCGAGATTCACCAAGAGGGACCCTCGGCCCCGCCGCGTCATCTGACCGTCTATGGCCCCCAGGGGCCGTACTGGGGCACCATCGTGGCGCTCTATAAGCAGGACGGGCGCGTGATCGGACAGGGTTTCACCGACAGCAACGGTCGACTCGACGTCCACGGCGCCGTCGAGGGAGATACACTGCGGGCCGCCTCCTTCGACGGGGGCCTGCACGGAAGTGCCATAGTCGGCGTAGAGCAGAATCTCAACCTGACGTTAGAACCGGTACTCAGCCTTTCAGCCCACGCGACCGGAGGGATTCCCCATCTGCGCATCATCGCCGAAGCAAGCCCAGATCCGAGCCGAATGGATCTGTTCGTCTTTTTGCAGGACTTCGGACCGGGATCTGCTCCCTTCGCGGTGCTCAGCGAGCCGGGCAGTGGGTCTGAACATACTATCACTGGCTGGAGTTACAACCAAGGCAGCGACACCTACGAAGGGTGGGTCAGTTTTAGCGCCGCGGCACGGGGGATGGGCCACATCCAAGTTAGCGGGGAGATAAACGACCGTCTGGTGCGCTTGCAATCCGACTATCGCCTGCAAAGCGTGAATCGCGCCCAGAGTCAGGACGTCTATGCCAACGACGGTAACCTGAGTCTGCATCTGGAGCCGGAGAGCATCCCCGGAGACGAGGCCTATCTGGTAATTGCGCCGCCTGGCACCGCGCCTGGGCCGCTCCCTGCGGAGATGACGTTGGTTGGCAACGTCTACGACGTGACCGCTTCTGGAGCGCTGGCGGCGCTGGAGAAGCCGGCTGTCTTGAAGCTTCACTACGACGGAATGCTGATCGAAACAACGGCGCCTGTGGAATTAGATCTCTATCGCTGGCATCCCATCAGCCAGACGTGGCAAGCGACATCGGCGAGACTGGACGAGGAGCAACGGGCGTTGATCGCCCCAGTGACGACGCTGGGCGTCTATGCGCTATTGTCACCCGAAGGGAATGGGTTAACGCTAGATAGGATATTCCTGCCACTCGTGCTCCGGAACTAAAATTACTATATAAGCGTTCGCCATTCCAGTCCACCAAAGTTTACCCTCTCCCCAAAACAATATCAAACACCGCCTGCGCCAAAGGGTCTGCCCTCGCTCAATCCCTTGTCCCTCCTCCAAGGCAGAGAACGTTGGGTAAGCAATGCCAATCAACAGCGCACGCTCCCCTCGGTGGAGGGGTATCATCTCAATAAACCGGGGCAAACTCGCTCGGGCCGGTCTCCTGACCGTGCCCGCTGTGGCTCGGTCGGGAGACCGGCCACAGCTCC
>DSAR01000188.1 GCA_011046405.1 Chloroflexota bacterium
CTGTGGATGCGACGGCGCGCAACGCCGAGGGGACAATGCTGGCAGATCCCGTTGCGTTCCAATTCCAGACGGTGGGACATCTGGTGGTCAGCGAGGTGCAGCCCGCGCCGGCCAGCGAGGATGTCGCGCCGGATACGAGCGTCACCGTCGTCTTCAACCGGCCGGTTGTGCCACTGACGGCCATCGGCGACCAGGAGGGATTGGCCACTCCACTGACCTTCACGCCGCCGGTGCAGGGAACGGGCGAGTGGCTCAACACTTCGATCTACCGCTTCCACCCTGAAGGCGGCTTTCTCCCGGCGACGGTTTACACGGCGCGCGTGGCGGCGGGCCTGAGCGATACATCCGGCTCGCCGTTGGCGGAGGACTACACGTGGACGTTCACCACGCAGCGCCCGCTCGTTCTCAACCGGGCGCCGCGCGCGGGAGAACAACACATCGGCCCCAACGCGGTGATTAGCGTGACCTTCAACCAGCCGATGGATCGCGCTTCGGTCGAGGCGGCATTCACATTGCGCGTCGATGACCAACCGGTCGCCGGGACGTTCCGCTGGGCCGGGGGAGAAACTGCCATTGCCGAAGAGACAATGGCCTTCGTCCCTGCCGCGCTGTTGCCGCGCAACGCCCGCCCTTATGCCGTCTTATCCAACACTGCGCGCGCCCGCAGCAGCGCTGTGACGATACCGCAACAGTATGCGTGGCGCTTTGACACCGTCAAGGATCCTGGCGTGATCTCCACCTCCCCCAGAAACGGCGAGACGAACGTCAGCCCCTATAGCGATGTCGTCATCGATTTCGCCAGTCCGATGCTGCGGGAAGGCTTTATGGACTATGTGCGCATCATCCCGGAGCCTACGCAGGTCTATACGTATTGGAGGGAATCCGATACGCAGGTACGGCTCTCCTTCAAACTCGATCCGGCGATGACGTACAATCTTACCCTGAGCGGCGAAGCGCCCGACCGGTACGGCGCGCCGTTGGGCGAGACGTTGCGACTGCGTTTCACGACCGGCGATTTGTCTCCTTACGCTACGCTCAATACGCTTGGTGGCCTGAGTACCTTCAACGCCTACACGGATACCGCCATTTACGTGGGGTATCGCAACGTGTCGCGGCTGGATGCCGAACTCTATCGCCTCAGCGTAGAGGACTTTATCCGCTTTTACGATTACCACGATTACAATTACCGTTACGAATTCCAACCCGCTGCCGCCGACCTGGTGCGCCAGTGGTCTACGCCGGTGGACCCGCCCCGCAACACGGCCTGCCTGATTCGCCTGGATATGGTAGACGCGAACGCCGCGCCGACGCGGTCCGACGAGCAATTGCCACCGGGAATTTATCTCCTCAGACTGACTGCGCCGGAGGTGCGGCGCTACGATATTAACGCGCGTCCCGCGCAGCACGTCTTCATCCGCTCGCACACCAATCTGACGTTGAAGCAGACGCGCACAGAGGCGTTGGTGTGGGCCACCGATTTGGCGACGGGTGAACCGGTCCCCAATCTCCCTCTTCGTTTCAAGGGGCAGGACCTCGACTGGCACGGTGAAGGCCAGACCGACAGTGACGGCGTCTACCTGAGTCTTGCGCGGGAGGAAACGGAATTATGGAACAGCTATTTCGCGTTCTCCGGGCAGCCCGGCGACGCGGACTTTGCCGTGGCGTTCAACGATTGGGACAGCGGCATCCGTCCCTGGGACTTCGACGTGAGCGCCGATTACGGCAGCGGCGATTACGCTGGCTATCTGTACACCGACCGGCCCATCTACCGGCCGGGCCAGACCGTCTACTTCAAAGGCATCGTCCGCGCTGACGATGACGCCAACTACACGATCCCGGCGGATCTCCGTGAATTGACCGTGCGGGTCGACGATCCCCAGGGCAAGGAACTGTACAACGAGCGCCTGCCCTTGAGCGACATGGGCACGCTTTTCGGCGAGTTGACGCTCGACGAGGCCGCGCCGTTGGGGACGTATTACATCCAGATGCAGGAGCCGGAGCTGGATTTCTACACCAGCGCCAGCTTCACCCTGGCCGAGTACCGCAAGCCGGAATTCCAGGTGGCGGTGACGACCGACCGCGACGCCTATCTCAATGGGGACACTATCCGCGCCGCCGTCGAGGCCAGTTACTACTTTGGCGGGGCGGTCGCCAACGCGCGCGTGAACTGGAACGTCCTCAGCGCCGAGTACGGCTTCAGCTACCAATGTCCGCGCGGCGAAAAATGCCCCACTTACAGTTGGACCGATTACGATTGGGGGCGTGAGCGGGGCGGGTACGGCAGCTACGGGCGGCTCGTCGCCAGCGGTGAGGCGACGACGGATGATCAGGGGCGCGTCGTGATCGACATCCCCGCAGACATTGCCGAGGAACTGACCAGCCGCCGGTTCACCATCGAGGCGAACGTGACGGACATCAACGACCAATACGTGAGCAACCGCACGACGACAATCGTTCACAAGGGCGAGTTCTACATCGGCCTGGCCCCGCAGGGACGCATCGCCAAAGCGGGCGAGGAGCGGGGTGTGGATATCCTCACCGTGGATTGGGACGGCGCGCCTGTTGCTTCCGGGGAGCTGGAAGTCGTGTTTATGGAGCATCGCTGGTACAACGTCCGCCAGCAGGCCGAAAACGGCGTCTTCTACTGGACGTGGGTGGTGGAAGACATCCCGGTCTATACGACCACCGTCACCACGCGGGCGGACGGCAAGGCGACGGCGACGTTCACGCCGCCCTCGTCGGGCAGCTACAAAATCCGCGCGACCGGCACGGATGCGCGCGGCACCGCTGTCGGCAGCGGCAACGTCATCCGCAGCAGCACCTACGTCTGGGTGTGGGGCGGGCGCGCGGCGTATTGGCGGCAGGAGAGCACCAACCGCATCGACCTGATCACCGACAAGGACACTTACGCGGTGGGCGACGTGGCCGAAATCCTCATCCCCTCGCCATATAGTGGCGCTGTCAACGCTTTGGTGACAATCGAGCGCGGGCACATCCTCGAAACCGCCGTCATCGAACTGTACAGCAACAGCGAAGTCCTGCGCATTCCCGTCACCGAGGAACACATCCCCAACATTTTCGTCTCCGTCGTCATCGTGCAGGGATCGGCGCAGTCGCCGGAGTCGTTGGCGACGTTCAAAATGGGGACGGTGCTGTTGCCGGTTTCCATCGAGGAGAAGGAGCTGACGATTGCCCTCACACCCGACCGTAGTATCGACAGTGCGCAATACTACCGTCCCCGCGAGACGGCGATCTACGACGTGCTGGTGACCGATTACGCCGGGAAGCCGGTGGAGGCGGAACTGTCGCTGCGGCTGGCCGACCTGGCGGTGCTGGCGCTGGCCGATGAAACCGGTCCGACGCTGCTGGAACGCTTCTGGAGCCAGCGCGGTTTGGGCGTGCGCACGTCGGCGGCGCTGGTCGTGGCTATGGAGGCCTACAACCGCGAACTCGCGCCGGAGGCCAAAGGCGGCGGGGGCGGCGACGGCGACGGCTTTATCCGCACCGAATTCGCCGATACCGCGTTCTGGGACCCGGTCGTGCGCACCGGCACGGACGGACGCGCGCGGGTGGAAGTGAAGCTGCCCGACAACCTGACGACGTGGCGGATGCAGGCGCGGGGCATCACCGCCGAGACGCTCGTAGGCCGCACCGACGTGGACGTGTTGAGCACGCTCGACCTGCTCGTGCGCCCCGTGTTGCCGCGTTTCTTCGTCGTGGGCGACCGGGCGGAGATTGCGACCATCGTCCATAACAACACCGGCGCGGCGGTCTCCGCCGTGGTGACGTTGACCGTTGAGGGGCTGGACGTGACAGGCGCGACGCAGCAAACCGTGAACATCCCGGCGGGCGACAGAGCCAAAGTCGTGTGGCCGGTCACGGCGCTGCCTCCTCGTCATTCTGAGCGAAGCGAAGAATCTCAAGTCATTGTGCGTATGGAGGCCTATGGCGACGGCTACTACGACGGGCGCGAGGACACCCTGCCCGTCTACCGCTATTCGACGCCGGAAGTCGTGGGCACTGCCGGGCGGCTCGCCGGGCCGGACTTGCGCCAGGAGATCGTCCAACTGCCGCGCACGTTCGATCCCACGCAGGGCGAGTTGACCGTGCAACTGGACGGTTCGCTCACGGCGGCGACGGCGGACGCGCTCACCTATCTGGAGCACTTCCCCTACGAGTGCGTCGAGCAGACCGTCAGCCGCTTCCTGCCCAACGTCCTCACCTACCAGGCGTTGCAGGAGATGAACCTGGCCCGGCCCGAACTCAAGGCGGCGTTGACCGAACAGGCCGGCGTGGCGCTGCAACGGCTCTACGCGCAGCAGAAATACGACGGCGGGTGGGGCTGGTGGCTGTCCGACGAGAGCAACCCCTACGTCACGGCTTACGTCCTCCAGGGGATGCTGGAAGCGCGCCGCGCCGGATTCACCGTGGACGTCGATGTGATCCGCAAGGGCGCGGCTTATCTGCGAACCAGCCTGCTCTCCGTCACCGACAAAACCACGCACTGGCAGGCCAACCGTCTCGCATATCAACTCTACGTCTTGGGTGAATACGTCAATCTGGTGGGCGACGCGGAAAAGGGCGGCGAGTTGAGCCGCGCCGTGCAACTGTTCGAGAAGCGGCATCTGCTGGATCATTACGGGCGGGCGACGCTGGCGGTGGCCTTCGGCCTGCTCGATCCGGGCGAGCGCAGCCGCGTGGACACGCTGCTCTCCGACCTCACCGGGGCCGCCATCTACAGCGCCACCGGCACGCA
>DSAR01000347.1 GCA_011046405.1 Chloroflexota bacterium
CGGTGCGCAGGTCGCTGCTGAGAGTGCTCGTGTAAGCCCCACTGCCGTCGGCCACGGTTTCGGCGTCCTCGGCGACGTGGTCGAAGTCGTCGCGCAGTTGGGCGCGCACGGTGGCGCCGGGGAGTGCGTAGCCGGTGATCTGATCGTTGGCGGCGTCGGGGCGCATGTCCATGTAGTAGGCGGTGACGCTGTAGGGGGTGGAACCGTTGATGACGATCTCAACCACGTCGTCATATTCGATGTTCCCATTGAACTGGTAAAAGGGCGGGTTGCCGACAGAGGTGCTGTCGGACCAGCGCACGTCGGTGGGATAGGTGATATAGACCGTCACGTCGACCGATGCGCCCTCAGAGGCAAAGCCCTCAACCCAGTTCCAGTCGCGGACGCGAAAGGCGCCGTAGGGGTAGAGATAGTCAATGATGGCATTGCCGTTGACGTCGCGGTAAAAGACCTGGGCCATCTCGTGCGGGCCGATGTTGTCGACGCCGGTAAAGTCGATGGTAAAGTTACCGCTGTCATCGACGGCGGTGCTGCCGACGACCAGGTCGTAGCGCAGCCAGGTGTAATCGAGCATGGTTGCCGTGACGACGGTGCCTTCGGTCAGCCCGGCGACGGTGCCGGTCACGGTGTCGGCGAGCAGGTTGACCTGCCCGCTGATGGCGCGGGGGATGATGGTCGCCTCCAGCGCGCCGTTGACGTAGAACTCGATCGTGTCACCGGCCTGGACGTCGACGCCGTACCCGTCGTGCCACAGCGGCGTCCAGAAAAAGCCCACCCCGTCGGCCTCGGCCGCGCCGTAGGCGTCTCCGCCAGCGGTGCGGGTGACGGTGACCGCGTCGCCGGGGTTGACGTAGCCCCAGACGGCGTCCCGGTGCAGGTCGACGGCAAAGCCCTCGGCGGCCAGCACCTGGTTGATCGAGTCGAGCGTACTCGCGCTCTCGCCCGCCCGTGCCGGTTGCCGCACCAACGCTGCGCTGCCGCCAAGCAGTGCACTATCCGCCAGCAGGGTTAGGGCAGGCATTCTGTCTGCATCCCGCTGGGGCGATTGGAAAGGTGGCAGGAAGGTCGAAACGGCAGGTGCGTCGAGTGGAATGCTGGCGCCGGACGTCGGCGGCGCGACGAACGAGGCGGCCGGCGCAAAAGGTGTGCGCGCCGGCGCATGATCGAATTCGGACGTCTGTTCCAGGCGTGAGGAGATGATGTGATGTGGAATACCGACGTCCAAAGGCGGTTGCGCTTGCGCCAATGATCTGCTCTGGAGAACAATCCCCATCCCCAAAGCGAAGAGCAGCCCTAAAGCCAGGGCCAGAGCCACCCCCAATTTGAAGCGCTTGACGTTCCAAGACATTTCACACATTTTTATGTCCTCCTTCAGATAGGTGAAGACGGCGGGCAAAAAAACACGCTCCGATTTAGTGAATTCCAACTCTCTGCTAGTTTGCCTGCTCGGCTCAGCAAGCGGTCAAATTTTCGCCACGAATTGTCACTCATCTTTGGGATTTTCGTGTTGATTCGTGCAA
The DNA here is from genome assembly GCA_011046405.1 of Chloroflexota bacterium. GTDB lineage: Bacteria > Chloroflexota > Anaerolineae > B4-G1 > B4-G1 > DSAR01. Next base: position 1,521 of record DSAR01000347.1, read on the forward strand.
ACCTGTCCTGAGCGTAGTCGAAGGATTCGTGGCCAATCTCTCACCGAGACCACGCGAAATCCCAAAGAGTCAAAGAGCCTGAATTCCTAGTGGCTCGAAATCACTGTAGTTCTTGCGTTCACAGGTTCTGGTCGTGTGTATCATCTCCCTCTCATTCTTGATTGTTATGCAAGGGCAACATAGATAAATAATGAGGTGTTTTGTATCGCATGGGGAATGTCAGATAAATTTAGGCTCTCTGGTAGTTCGCATGGTTGAGCGGTCAATTTTTCGCCACGAATTACACGAATTGTCACTAATCTTTGAGTGGTAGTGGTTATATATTATCAAAAACACAAGGCAGACGCATTGGACGCGCAACGTCATGTCCGCACAGGATAATTGGGCTACGTGGACGCCATCAACACCGCTGGACGGCCCCTACCGGGTGTATGCCTTCGTGCCCTCGAACTATGCGGATACGGAGCAAGCGATCTATTACATCTACCACAACGGCCGTGTTCACGACGTGCCGGTAGACCAATCACGTTATTTGGGCGATTGGGTTAGCCTGGGCATCTTCGATTTCACCGGCTCCACGGACGGCTACGTGTTCTTGAGTGACGTGACCTGGGAGACAGACAACACCCGCTACATTGCCTTTGATGCTGTAGCATTCGTTACGAACAACGTTTACCTGCCACTGGTCATCAAGAACTACCCACCGCCACCGCCGATGAAGCAACAGACGGGGATACACCTGGGCAGCCGCCAGGATACCTGGCCGGAGAGCAAGCTTGAGAAAATAGATGGTCGTTTGCCCGGTGGTGTGTGGCCGCGGGCAGTGGTCGTGCAGAGCAGTCAATTGTACTTTCTCGACCGCCACGCAACAGGGCAGTGCAACATTGCACAGGCACGGGTACGGCTGGATGGGTTGTATGCTTACCTGGCCGAAGCCCAACGCAATGGGGTGATTGTCATCATTCGCATCACGCCTTCGCCCGGCAATTTTGCAGATTGGGAGGACACAGGTCTCGTACACGTTCTGGACGCCAGCACAACCCCGGTAGGTGGCAACTATTGCGACGGAAAGTTTGGCAAATTCCGGGCGATAGACGACATAGCGACCGAGATGCACGAGATATACAAGCTGAACGTCAACCAACACAGCTGGAATCCGGCGCAATTCTTCTTCGAGCCGGCCAACGAGCCAAACAAGGAGTGGTACTCGGACTGGGAACATGATGAAGAAGCTCAAACAAGATTACAAACTCCTAACGCCTGGACAGAGATGGATACCTACTTCTTATCGCTATACAATTATGCCAAGTCCTTGGATTCCAATATCCAGGTGTTGACCCCACCAATGACACAAGGCCTTTATGCAGCGACGCAACGTTTCATTTCTTGTGAGCCAATGACGGTTTCTGTGAGTGGCCAGAGTGGGTATGCTTTTATGTCCAACACGTTTAGCACCAAGAACGACGGTTACAGTTGGCACAATTACTGGCGACAGGGCAAAGAGACGTGGGTGTCTTCTGGCAACCCGTGTCCGGCCAGCGAGCACGTCTCGCAGCACTTTCCACCGGAAGTGCAGACGACCATTATGGACAGCAGTAAACCGGCCTTTATCACCGAGGCTGATATGTTCTCACCGTGTCAGGAAAGCGATAATCCGATCACCGACAAGGATTCGCAGGCTGTGGAGACACGGCAATCATTATGGCGATTTGTGTCTCAGGAACGAGGCGCAGATTACGTGGTAGCCTGGTTGTTGACAGAGTATCCTTATTCCATTGTCGAGGATTGTCACAAAGGAGGGTTGACGAACTATGAGGAGATCAGATGGCATCAAGCCTACGAAGACGATGTGGAACGGGAGTGGTTTGGCCCGTGGTGGTCAGGGGCGGAATAGTGGGTTACAATATCGAGAGGGAGGTCTGGCATGGATAAAAAACTCAGATTGAGTATCGTGGTGTGTGTGGTGATAAGCGGTGCAATATTGGTTGGTTGCACATCGGCGAGACTAGCAGCGCAAGATGTGCATCTCATTCCAACTCCGGAAGGCGCGATCGTAGTGCCTCCGTGCGATGAGCCAACCTGGGTCGTCGGCGAGCAGCGAGTATGCCGGTTTCTAGTCACTCCTTTGCCTGGCGAAAAAGTGCGTACAGGAACGATTACTGAATTCGTTCCGTCGGAGCGAGGTCAAAGACAGTCTCACTATACTGTCATAGAAGATACTCCTAATCAGGTCCTCGAACCGGGGCAGAGCATCCACGACATTCCTGTGAGAAAGCTTTATGTACAGGACACTGTAACAGGGGAACAGGTTCGCTTAGGCGACGATGCTGGGGACGCGTTTTTTCAAGCAATGACAGACCAATATGTAATCTGGAAGTATCAGTGGAATGGTTGGGCTGAAACCACCACAAAGATCGGGCTGTACGCATACGTTCTGGAGATTGGGAAAGAAATCGTTATAGCAAGGAAACCTGACTATGCTCCCCTGTATCCAGAAATTGATGGTCAGTGGGTGCTTTATACTGATGCAAAGAACAACAATGTCTACTTTGCCAAGTTGCGTGTTCATAATCTAGCAACTGGTGAGGACTTTCAGGTAGGGAGCAATGTCTCATACTACGGTAGACCATCCAGTGATTATTACGCTATCACTGACGGCAAGATTGCCTGGGTAGAAACAGAGGGTGGTTGGACAGTACGCGTGTATGACTTGGCGACCCGCACAACACGAATTCTGGATGTGCCAAACACTTCATCACCTGTAAACTTGGATATATCAAATGGTATTGTTGTATGGTTCGACAAGTTCTGGCGGGGCTACGATTTGGAGCAAGATGCGCTGTTCACAATCCCCACCGTTCCGCCGGGATGGGAGAATATATCTGTACAACCAGCCAGTCCGGTGACGGTTAAGGACAATCAACTTTATTGGTCACTAAAGATCGGCGACAAAGTTTATCGTTTCACTGCCCAGATCATTCGTGGCCGATAGAATGTTGTCACGCAAAGTATAGCCAATCCTCAGAGGCGCCCGCCCAACACCGGTTGGAGCCGACCGGGCCTAGCGGCCCGCGCATATCGGCGGTTTCACGCGCTTCGAGTGCGCCTCGTGGCGTGGGCTGCATTCCCGCACCCGGCCCGGCGGCTCAACCAAACCGTTACACGGCGCATAGCCAAAACGAAAGGAGCAAAAGATGAAACACAATAAGTCAATTCGGTTCCTGTTGATCGC
>DSAR01000274.1 GCA_011046405.1 Chloroflexota bacterium
CGGCACGTTCGTCAACGACCAACGATTGATGCCCAACCAACCCCATCCCATCGCCGAGGGGGCACGGATCCGGGTGGGCAAGAACGTCCGGGCCAAAATCGCGCGCGGCGCAGTGGTCCAGGAGGCGGATGATCATCTCTCGCCGGAGACCCGTCAACGGGCCGTGTTGCAGACCGCCTCCTCCAAGCAACTGCCCCAGGTAGAGGGAGGGTATGCGCCGCCGCCCCCGCCAGCGCCGGCGACACCGCAGGGGCGCGGCGACCAGCGTTGGCTGTGGTGGGTGGGCGGCGGGATCGCGCTGCTCATCATCCTGGCGCTGGCCTGCATCGCCTGGACGCTGTTGGCCTTGCTGAGCGCCGCCGCCGACCCGACGCTGACGCCTACCTCGGTCGCTATGAACGCACCGGTCGTGACGATTACGAACACTCCGTCGCCTACGGCGGCTGGGCCGGCCGAGGAAGCGACTGACACAACGGATGATGAAGCGATCGACACGCCAGCGGCGACGAAATCACCCACGCCGCGCCCGTCGAGTTGCCCCGGCGCGCCGCCGCAGCGCGTCCGGGTCGGCGGAAGCGCCCGGGTGTGCACGGCGTACGACCGCTTGGTCGTGAGAGCCAAGCCCCTTTCCAGTAGCGCCGAGCTCACGCGCTTGGATCCGGGCACAGTCGTCGACGTCACCGGGGGCCCCGTCTGCGCCGAGGACTGGTCGTGGTGGCAAATCGAGACCGCTGCCGGGCTGACCGGGTGGGTGTCCGAGGGCGGGGACGAGGTCGATCCGTATTTTATCTGTCCCGTGCGCTAGATGTATTGATTAGGAGCCATTGAATGAAAGAAGAACTGATTGGCGAGACATTCGGACAATACGAAATTACCGGCGTCATCGGCGAGGGCGGGATGGGCGTCGTCTACCGGGCGCGCGACACGAAGTTGCAGCGGGACGTGGCGCTCAAGGTGCTCCCGCTGGACACGGCGCATCTAGCAGATGCGGCCCAGAACGAGGAACTGCTCAAGCGCTTCACGCGGGAGGCGAACGCCGCCGCCGGGTTGGATCACCCGTCCATCATCGACATCTACAACCTGGATACCAAGGATGACGTGTACTACATCGCGATGCGTTACGTCGAAGGGCGGACGCTGTCCCAACTGATGCGGGAGGAGGGGCCGCTGCCGCTTGAACGGGCGGCTCATATTGTGGATCAATTGGCCAGCGCATTGGATTACGCCCACCGACGCCAGGTCATCCACCGGGACGTCAAACCGGCGAATATCATGGTGGGGCCGGACGACCGGGTGACGTTGATGGATTTCGGCATCGCCAAGGCCCCCTCCAAGGAGAAATTGACCCGCGTGGGGCAGGTGATGGGCACCATTGAGTATATGTCGCCGGAACAGTTCCAGGGCAAGCCGGTGGACGCCCGCGCCGACGTCTACGCCCTGGGCATCGTCCTGTACCAGATGCTGACCGGTGAAATCCCCTTTAGTTCCCAGGCGTTGCTCTCCGACCCCTCGATTTTCGGATCGCCGCCGCCCCCGCGCCAACACAACCCGCGGATTTCGGAAGCGGTGGAGCAGGTCATCCTGCGCGGCCTGTCCGAGTCACCGGGCGCGCGCTACCAGACGGCGGTGGAATTGGCGGCGGGGTTGCGCGCAGCCCTGGGCGAACCGGAGGCCGCCCGCGCGCCTGCGCCTTCACCGATGCAGGCCTCGGCGGCGATCCCGCTGAAGCTGGTCTTCCCCAACGGTTACGAACAGGAATTGACGCCCGGCCTCCTGTGCCTGGGGCGCTCGGCGGATAACGATATGATCTTCCGGGACGATCGCGTCTCGCGGCGGCACGCCGAGATCCATTGCAAGGAGCAGCACGGCTGCGCGATTGTCGATCTGGGGAGCGCCAATGGCACGTACGTCAACGGGCGTCAATTGCGCCCAGAGGCGTTCCTGCGATTGGAACCGGGGATGCAAATACACCTCGGCCCGAACGTCAAGATGCGGGTCCAGGAAGGGGCCGTGCCCCGGCGCGAAGATCAATCCCACGTCTGGCCGACCGGTTCTCCCGATACGACGAAGAATGATGGGGAGGTCAGCCATTCGATCATCTCCCATCCCACGCGGGTTATCGCCCAGGCCGCTGCCCGGCTCGATGACCGGCAGATCGGGCTGATTGTGGCGAGCCTGGTGATCCTGGCGGTGGGCGGCGTCTGGCTCGGCGCGCCCATCTGGCGGCAGATTTCCTTCGCCTGGTTCAACATCCCATTGATCGGCGTCGTCGGGGCCTCGATCTACGCGGCGACCCGTCGCCCGTGGGGCGCGGCGCTCGCGCACGGGTTGATCGCCTTCATCGGCGGCGTCGTTCTGTGGGGGCGTCTGGAGATCTACACCCAGCGCTACCCCGCTTTGCTCCTGGGCGCTATCGGCAGCGGCCTGTTCATCTACGGGTGGTTGAAATGCCTGCCCCGCGTCACGGGCGGCGAGGATCGAGCCAGTGGTGCGAAAGAAACCCCCTGGCGCGAGGCGGTGTGGCTGGCGCTGATGGCGACGTTGGCGGTCGCCATCCTCTATGGCACGGTGAACATCTACGAATTACGGCGTGTCGGGCAGTGGTTCGGCGCGGCGGCGACCGGCGTGGTCGGTTGGTTCCTGGGGGATGTTGTGCGCCAATATCTGACGTTGCGGGCTGAGCAAAAAGGTCAGCGCTGATCACCGGTTGAAAGGGATGGATAAATGCGCAAGCGATATCACGCGATTCTGATCGGCGTATTGATTGGCACGCTGTTGATAGCCCCGGTCGGGGCCAACGACGTGGCGCGCCGCGACATCATGCGCGTCGAGACGGTCTGGGAGGAACTGGGCCTCTACGGGCAAGGCCAGATCGTGGCGGTCGCCGATACGGGGCTGGATAGCGGCAATCTGGACACGTTGAGCGCCGATTTCGCGGACCGGGTGCTCGAGACCTTCGCCCGCGGCCGCCCCGGCGATTGGAGCGACGCCCACGGGCACGGCACCCACGTCGCTGGCTCGGTGCTGGGGAATGGTCGGCTCTCCGGCAGCGATCCCGGCGCGCGCAATTACGGCGGCTCATTCGCCGGCGTCGCGCCGGAGGCCAGCCTCGTCTTCCAATCACTCTTGGATGAGAACGGCGGGCTGGGCGGCTTGCCGGACGATCTGGGCGATCTCTACCGCCAGGCCTACGATGCCGGCGCGCGCATCCACACCAACAGTTGGGGGGCGAACTTTTTCATCAAGCCGTTGTCCCGCTTCCTCACCGCCGGGACCTATCCCCCAGCCAGCGTCCAGACCGATCGCTTCGCCTGGGAGCACAAGGATATGGTGATCGTCTTCGCGGCGGGCAACGAGGGCAACGACATTCTGCCCCTGGATGGTGTAGTGGATGAAGATTCGATCGGTGCGCCGGGCACGGCCAAAAACGTGATCACCGTGGGCGCGTCGGAGAGCGTGCGCAGCAGCGGCGGCAATAGCGACCAGGCCTGGGGCTCAGGCTCGATTGAGGGCGCGCTGCTGAACTTCGATCCTGTGATGGAGCCGCTGGTCAGCGACAAGCCCTCCGACAACGCCGACGGGATGGCGTTGTTCTCCAGCCGCGGGCCGACCAACGATGGACGCATCAAGCCGGACGTGGTCGCGCCGGGCACCAACGTGCTCTCGCTTCATTCTCAACATCCGGATGCCGTTGAGTTGTACGGCCTCCACGAGAGCAACGCGCGCTACGTCTATTGCAGCGGCACCTCGATGGCGACGCCACTGGTCGCCGGGGCGACGGCCTTGATCCGCCAGTGGTACGTGGAGACGCGCGGCATGCCGGACCCCAGCGCGGCGTTGATCAAGGCGACGCTGATCAACGGCGCGGTCGATATGAGCCCGGGACAATACGGCACGGGCGAGACGCAGGAGATCCCATATGCGTGGCCGAATCACGTCACCGGGTGGGGGCGCGTCGACGTTGCCGCGTCGTTGGGCGTAGGGCGGGAGGCCGAACGCGAGGTGTGGTTCGATGACGCGAGCGAGATCGTGCGCACGGGTGATGAGGTCGAATGGACGCGTTACGCCGCCGGCGGCGACGAACCGATCCGCATCACGCTGGTGTGGACGGACCCGCCGGGCGAGGAGGAGCCGGAGGGGATCGATCTCTCTCTCCTCACCGGCGAGCGCGCCGATCCTGTGCTGGTCAACGACCTGGATTTGCGCGTCGTCGCCCCGGACGGGCGGGAGTTCCTGGGCAATGAGGAGCGCGAGAGCGGCGATCACGATCGCGGCGATCACGATCGCGGCGAGAATGGACTGGACCGTCTGAACAACGTCGAGGCGGTGCGCATTCCCAACCCGGTCGAGGGGGAATATCGCTTGATCGTCGCCGGGCACGAGATCGCGCAGGGGCCGCAGCCCTTCGCTATTGTGATGGCGGGCAATCGCGTGGTGCGCGGCCCGGAACCGACGCCGACGCCACCGGTCGAACCGGGCGGCGAGGTCGAAAGCGTCCCCGGTGCATCGGGCGAGGACGACGATGGGGTGGGAGATTGGCTGGCGTGGGTGCTCATCGGCGGAGGCGCAATGCTGTTGGCGTTCGTGGGCGTGATCGCTTTTGTCATCTGGCGGCGCCAGCAGCAGCCCGCGTATGGGCCGCTTCCACCAAAGGCCCCTCAGCAGGCCCCACCTCAGGCCGCGCATCACGCCGCGCCTCACGCC
>DSAR01000462.1 GCA_011046405.1 Chloroflexota bacterium
CCGGGCGGGTTTTATGCCCGCCGGGCGGGTTTTATGCCCGCCGGGCGGGTTTTATGCCCGCCGGGCGGGTTTTATGCCCGCCGGGCGGGTTTTATGCCCGCCAGACAATAAAAAAAGGGCCGGGAGCGTATCCCGGCCCTTTTTCTCGTCCATCAGAGCAGTCCCTAGCGGGTGGCGGATTGTGACCCGCTAGACCGCTATCGGACACCTCTCCTCTCGGCCCACTTGCGCCGGCTCCTGCGCCCGGAACTGGCTCATATAGAGATTGTAGTAAAAACCCTTCTGGGCCAGCAACTCATCGTGAGTGCCGCGCTCGACGATCTCGCCCTCGTTGATGACCAAAATCCTGTCGGCGTCGCGGATGGTGCTCAAACGGTGGGCGATGACGAAACTGGTCCGCCCCGCCATCAAGCGCAATAACGCCTCCTGGATCTGGGCCTCGGTGCGGGTATCGACGCTGCTGGTGGCCTCGTCGAGAACGAGAATAGCCGGATTGGCCAGCACCGCCCGTGCGATAGCCAGGAGCTGCCGCTGCCCCAGACTCAGATTGCCGCCCCGCTCCGATAGCTCGGTGTGGTACCCCTGCGGCAGGCGGCGGATAAACTGCTCGGCGTTGGCCAACCGGGCCGCCGCGACGACCTCCTCGTCGCTCGCGTCCAGCCGCCCATAGCGCACGTTCTCCATCACCGATTCGGAGAACAGGAACGTATCCTGCAGCACGATCCCCAGCTTGCGCCGCAGATCCGCTTTCTTGAGCGTGCGAATATCGTGGCCGTCGATGGTGATAGCGCCATCGTCGATGTCGTAGAAGCGGGTCAGCAGGTTGATCATCGTCGTCTTACCAGCCCCTGTCGGCCCCACCAGGGCGATGGTCCGGCCCGGCTCGGCGACGAAACTCATATCCTTGATCACCGGTACGTCAGACACGTAGCCGAAATCGACGTGATCGAAAGCCACCCGTCCAGCCACCGCGTCCAGCGCGAGGGCGTCGTCCTCGTCGGTGAGTTCCGCCTCGGTATCCATAACCTCGAAGACACGCTCCGCCCCAGCGATGGCGGATTGGAGTTGGTTGTAGAGATTGCCCAGGTGACGCAGCGGCGCGGCGAAACGGCGGGAATAGGCGTAGAACGTCGCGATGACGCCAACCGTGGCCCAGCCCTGGATCACCATCCAGCCCCCTAAACCGGCCAGGATGGCGATGTTGGCGTTGCTCAGGATACCCATCAGCGGCGGGATCAGTGTGGCGTAGATATTGGCCCGGATGCCCACCCGGCGCACCCCGGCGTTGATCGTGTCGAACTCGTCCAACACGCTCGCCTCCCGCCCGAAGGCCATAATCACCCGCTGCCCACTGAACATCTCCTCCAGTTGACCGTTCAACTGGCCGATGCGGGCCTGGTAATCGCGGAAATGAGTGCGCGTCCGTTTGCCGAGCACGCCCACCAACCCCATCATCAGCGGGAAAACGAGCATCGAGGCCAACGCCAGCCAGAAATTGATGGCGAACATCATCACCAAAATTCCCACCAGCGTCAGCATACCGGAGAACAGTTCCGTCACGTTCTGGGACAGCACCCGGCTGATGGCGTCCAGATCGTTGGTCAGACGGCTCATCAGTTCGCCGTGGGGATGCCGGTCGAAGAAACGCAGCGAGAGCGTCTGCAGATGTTCGAACAGGTCACGACGCAAGATACGCATCGACTCCTGGGAAACCTGAGCCATCATCATACTCTGGCCGAACATCGCCAACCAGGCCCCCAGGTAGACAGCCAGCATCGACAGCACGACGCCCCGCAGACCGAGCAGGTCCCCGTTAGCCATGAACTGGTCGATGGCGATTCCCATCAAGTACGGCCCTATCAGGCCCAACACTGTGCTGACGATAACCAGCGCGAACACCCCCACCAACACCCAACGATACGGATTCAAAGTCGCCAACAAGCGCCGCAGCGTTCCTCGCACGTCGCGGGCTTTCTCGATCCTGGGTCCCCGCATGCGACTGCCAGGGCCAGGTATGCCGCTTGGGTGCGACGCATCGCCTCCCTTTCCATTGTGTTGTTTCGATTGCTGTTTAGTCATCAAGCGCCTCCCCCTAGAAACCTGAAACCCGAAACCCGGAACCTTGAACCCGAAACCTTTTTACACATGCCCATCCCCCAACTGCGATTCGTAAATCTCCCGGTAGATCGGGCTACTTTCCATCAATTCCTCGTGCGCGCCCACGGCGGCGATCCGGCCCCGATCCAGCACCACGATCTTGTCAGCCGTCAACACCGAGCTGATGCGCTGGGCGACGACGAAGGTGGTGGTATCTGCCATCGTCTGTTCCAGCGCCGCCTCAATCTGGGCTTCCGTCTCCACGTCCACGGCGCTGGTGCTATCGTCCAGGATGAGGATCCTGGGCCGCACCAGCAGCGCGCGGGCGATGGCGATGCGCTGTTTCTGGCCACCGGACAGGTTGACGCCCCGTTGGCCCAACACGGTATCGTATCCGTCGGGCAGCGCGGCGATGAAATCGTGGGCCTGGGCCGCTTGGGCAGCGGCGACAATCTCCTCGTCAGTCGCCTCCGGCCGGCCATAGCGGATGTTATCGCGAATCGTCCCGCTGAAGAGCACCGCCTCCTGCAACACAACCCCTATTTGCGCCCGCAGCGTCGAAAGGGATATATCGCGCACGTCCACACCGTCCACCGTCACCCGGCCCCGATCCACGTCGTAGAAGCGGGGGAGCAGGTGGATCAGGCTCGACTTGCCAGAACCGGTCGCGCCCAGGATGGCGACCGTCTGACCCGGTTCGGCGATCAGATGGACGTCCACGAGCACCGCCTCGTCACATTCAGGGGCGCGCCCGTCGCCGCTGGATGATGGGCCGTTATAACTGAAGCACACCGCCTCGAAAGCCACCCGCCCACGGACCTGCGGCAGGGACCGCGCGTCGGGCCGATCTTGCACCTGGGGGACGTTATCCAGCACCTCCCAGATACGCGCGGCGGATGCGTCGGCCGCCGAGAGCGGCCCAATCATAGCGCCCAGCATCATCAGCGGGAAGAGTGAATAGGTCATATAGTTGACCGAGGCGATGATCTCACCGACGGTGAAATCGCCCAGGATGACCGAGCGCCCGCCAAACCAAACGACGCCCACAATGCCCAGGTTGACCAGGAGGAACATCGTGGGCAACAACACCGCCACGAGCCGCATCACCTGGACGTTCTCCCAGGTCAAATCCCGGTTGGCCCGGTCGAAGCGCTCGTTTTCGTGATCAGCACGCACGAAAGCCTTGACCACCCGCACGCCGGCGAGGTTTTCCTGTAACACCTGGTTCAATTTGTCCAACTTCTCCTGTACTCGCATAAACTGAGGGCGGGCTTTGCTCCCGAAGAACCAGATAATGCCAATGATCACGGGCAGCAACGCCGCCATCAACAGCGACAACTGGGGGCTGGTGCGGATCAGCATGAACATACTGCCGAGCAACCACATCGGCGCGCGGGTCATGATGCGCAGGCCCAACATCACCATCATCTGCACCAAGTTGACGTCGCTGGTCGTGCGCACCAACAATTCCCCGGTCTGAACGTGATCCAGGTTAGCGAAAGAAAACGTCTGCACCTGGCGTACGATCGCGCTGCGCAAGTCCGCGCCCACGCTCTGCGCCACGTAGGTCGAAAGCACCGTGTTGGCGACTGCGAAGGCGGCGCTGAGCAACGCCGCCCCCATCATCAACAGGGCAGTGCGCCCGATCATGCCGACGTCCCGCCGGACGATGCCCTCGTCGATGACCCGCTGGGTCAGGCGTGGAATCAGGAGGTCGGCGACCACCATCCCCACCAGCAATGCCAGCGCCAGGGCTGTCTGCCACTTGTAAGGCCCAAAAAACCGTAGCATCCGTCGTAAAAATTTCATACACGCACCTCCTCATTTGCACTCATTTGCACTCATTTACGTCCTTTTGCAGCAAGTTCTCCTGTATCCGGGTCAACATGCGGTCAAGGGTCTCTTTCTCCTCCGCGCTGAAGCCGCGAAAAGCCTGCGTATCCAACGCGCGCCACATCTCCTCGACCGCGCCCCGAATCGCCCGACCGGCCTCCGTCAGATAGACCCGGGAGACGCGGGCGTCGTGCGAGTCGTGCCGGCGCTCCACCAGCCCGGCTTTTTCCATCCGCTTGAGGGCATTGGTGACCGTGGACGGTTGCACGTGCAGTGCCTCGGCTAACTCGGAGTGCGTGATGCCCTCTTGCTCCCACAACACGCCGAGCACGAACTGTTGTCCTCGATACAGATTGATCTGATCCAGCATCCCGTGGGCTCGAATGCGGAGCAGTTTGCACGTCTGGGCCAGGGAATGGCCCATCATCTCGCGCAAGCACCTGTTTGACATCTCTCATCCTCTCCCGGACGAGCCGGAACCCATAAGGAGCACCTCGCATGTAAAATTCTTGCACAAAAAATGAGTATTTCACTGGATAGGCGCTCTCGATAGCCAGTTGTAAATCACTTAGCTGGCTAATATTTAGCCAGCTAAATTATATCCTGTCCCGAAAAGGTGTCAAGTCACTCCCGGCACGTATCTTCTCAAAAAGCAAGGGTGCCTCAATGGCGCCATCCTGCTGGCGTACAGGCCGTCAAGATGTGCCGCCCAATCCATGGCTGCACTGAAATAAGCCTAGATTTCACCACAGAGACACAG
>DSAR01000292.1 GCA_011046405.1 Chloroflexota bacterium
CTATTGCACGTTGCCCGCTTGTGGGGATTAAATCCGTAAATTAATTGGAACGTATCTTCTCAATAAGTTGGGGTGAATCTGTTCGTAGTGCGCTTTTAGGGGCGCTGAAGCGCCTACTACGAACAAGCCCACAGTTTATTGAGAAGGGTTCTTTGGGATTTCGCATGGCCGCGGTGAGAGATTAACCACGAATCCTTCGACTATGCTCAGGACAGGTTGACGCGAATTAACACGAAAAACCCAAAGATTAGTGACAATTCGTGTAATTCGTGTAATTCGCGGCAAAAAATTGACCGCTTGCTAAGCCGAGCACGCGAACTAGCAGAGAGCCATAGCTAGTAAAGGGGCATGGGTTCGGGGGATTGACGGATCGGTTCTCCGAGAGTGATGCTGTGTCGGGAAATCGAGACTATCCGAAGATCCTGCTGATCCGTGTTCCTCCTGAATCCCTCCCGAATCCCTTCTGAATCAAAACGGGGAGAACCAGATCAGATACGTTCTCCCCGTTTTTTATTGAAGACAAGTAACTACAGACCAGCCCTTGGCTGTGCCGGAAAATGGGGGTTTGGGGTGTATATCAATCCTCGGCGAGTTCTTCCTCTGCCTCGACCGGTTCCGGGCTGTTCACTGGCTGCAGAGCGTTCTCGACCTCGGCCAGCAACTCCTCGATGGAGAAGGGCTTGGGCAGGAAACTCATCGCGCCAAGGGTGATGAGCCGCTTTCGCTCTTGCTCCACGTTGGCGACGTGGGCCGAGACGGTGATGATGGGAATGGTTTGGGTGACGATGTCACGTTTGAGATGAGTCAACGATTCGTAACCATCCATCCCCGGCAGCCTCAGATCCAGAAGAATCAGATCGGGCCGGTAGCGGCGGGCCAGGGCCAGGGCCTCGTAACCGTTTGCTGCGACCAAGGGAGTGAAGCCAATCTGGCGCATCGTAGCCGAAAAGAGCCCGGCCGTGTCGACGTCGTCTTCCACGATGAGCACGCGCCCCTGCCAGGTCAGGGCCTTCTCGACGCTTTTCTTCAGATCCTCACTGTCGACAGGTTTGGTGAGATAATCGACGGCGCCCAGTTTCCAGGCGGTGCCGTCGTCCTGGGCGATGGACAGGACGATGACAGGGATATCGGTGGTGGCGGCTTCTTTCTTTAGCTCGCGCAATACGTCAAGCCCATCCACGTCTGGCAGGATCAGATCGAGTATGATCAAGTCGGGCTGCTGTGCTTCGGCCCGGGAGACGACGGGATGTCCACGGCCGAGTACGAAAACCCGGTATCCACTGCTCTCCAGTTGGATTTTGACCAGGTTAGCGATGTTGGGATCGTCTTCCACGAGCAATATTTTGCGCGTGCGGGCAGTCACGCGAGGTGGAGCCTTGTGGATTTGTTCGTCTTTCTCTTTCGGTGTGGTGGGAATGGGCAAAATAAACGTGAATGTACTGCCTTTTCCCAATTCGCTCTCGACCCATACGCGACCGCCGTGCATCTCGACGAACATCCGGGAGATAGAGAGCCCCAGACCAGTCCCAGCGGCCTCTTGAACGAGCGGATGATCGGCCCGGTAAAAGCGCTCGAAAAGATGTGCCAGATCGTCCGGGGCGATGCCGATGCCAGAATCGGTGACGTCGACCCGGACAGCCCCCTCGACTGGATAGGCGCGCACCTCGATCTTGCCCCCCTCAGGCGTGTAGCGAATGGCGTTGCCGACCAGGTTTGTCACGACCTGATTGAGGCGATCTTTATCCCCAATGATTTTGGGAAGCCCTCCGACGATCTCGTAGGTCAAGGTTTGGCCCTTGCCCTCGGCGGGGACAGCCAGAGCATTGACCACGTCGGCGATGACGTCGCCGATGTGCATCGACTTGGGTTCGAAACGCACGCGCCCGGTTTCGACGCGGGAGATATCCAGCAAATCATTGATCAGGGCGGTCAGCCGGTCTGCGTTGTTCTTGATGATCTTCAGGAAACGTTTCTGCTCGTCGTTGAGCGGGCCGACGGCGCCAGCGTGGAGCAGGTCGCCATATCCCTTGATGGCCGTCATCGGCGTGCGCAGTTCGTGGGATACGTTAGAGACGAACTCGCTTTTGGCTCGATCCGCCTCTACTTCCTTGGTGATGTCTCGCAGAACGGTGACCACGCCCAGGAATGAGCTGCGTTGGGTGATGACCGGCGATAGATGGGCCTGGATGACCATGTCATTCACCTTGAGGATCATCTTGTAGGCTTTGCGGATCTCCGACTCGGGCGTGCCGAGGAGCATTTCCATCGCGCGTGTGGCTTCTTGACCGCTTTTTTTGTCGAAGATAGCGTAGAAGGACTTGAAATCCCGTTCGATCAGATCCCCGCTGGGGGTATCCAGGATTCGTTCGGCGGCCGGATTGACGAGTATGATCTTTCCCTCCATGTCGTTTACCACGACGCCGTCCCCGATTGAGGTCAGAATGGCCTGGTTTTTGGAACTTTCCTCCTGCTGGTGACGGAGCAACTGGCCCATCTCCTGCGCCTGCTGGGTGATGAGACGATAGACCTCGGCGTTGCCGATGGCGGTAGCCATTTGACTGAGAACCGAGCGGAAGAGGCGGACGCTGGCGGGTTGGAAGGCCCCCGGCTGGGGACTGGCGACGGTCAACAAGCCCATGAAGGCGCCGTTGGCCACCAGGGGGGCGACGATGATCGACCGGGTATCCGGCCCGGCCAGGGTCTCGACCCACGCTTCCCCAACTTGCTTCGGTCGCTGGTTCCAGGTAAGCAGAAAGTCGGTCTGCCCCAGTTGCCATTCGGAGGGAAGATTGGATAGCGGGATAGCCTCGGCGCCGTGTTTCCAATTCAATGTCGTCTCGGGCGTCACAGCGCCAGCGTCGCTATCGAGCAGGAAGATCGCCCCCTTTTCCACGGATAGGGCGGAGACGACCTCGGCCAGGGTCCGGTGAAGCATACGTCCCAGGTCCAGGCTGGCATTTAGCTCCTGCGTGATCTCGTTGAGGGCCTCTAACCGGGATTTTTCTTCGGCCAGGTGCTCGGCTTGCTGGGCAAAGTAGTGGGCCAGCGCTGTATCCAATGAGCTGAGGTGACCGTTGGCCTGTCCGGCCTGCCCATCAGACGAGAGGGCATCCTGGATCGTTCGGGAGAGACCGTCGACGATGGCGAGCAACTCGGTGGGAGAGGCACCCCGTTCCTGGCTCTCGCGACTTGCCCAGGCCTGGGTTCTCTCCATCCGTTTGCCGTGTTGATCTGTCAGGAGGGCGTCGACGAGCGGACGCCAGCATGCGAGATACTCTTTTTCTGGCAGGGCGTCATAGGCCGGCAGTTCTTGCACCTTAGACAGCCACTGGCGCTCAACGTCCGCTCGGTGCTGGCGTAACCAGGATTCGAAATTCACATTCATCGAGACATGTCCCCCGCGACTTATGGATCGTGTTTTTGCGTATACGCACCAGGTATACCAGGTGCTTACGCTTTGATTTTACACTGGGAGACGATGAGTGGAGGTTACGATTGCGTTACGATTAAGTGAAGTGGTGCTGCTATTTGAACATATTGTCCAGACGCCGGGCCGATTCGGGATCCTCTTCGATCTGGATCTGCGCGGGGCGCTTGGCGGGGGCGACCGACAGGTTGCCGCTCACGCGTCCTATCTCCTCGGCCAGGCGGGAGGCCAGCGCCTCCCATTGCGCGAGGCGCTTTTCTCCTTCCCGGGCGGCCTTGAGCAAGCGAACGATAGCCTCTGTCGGATTGGGTTGATCCGATAGCCATTCAGCCGCTTTCCGGTGTTCGGCATTGTAGGGGTCGAAATCCAGGTGAAATATCAGCGACATCGTCGACTACTTTTCGAATGTAGCCGGGCGTCGTCCAAAGCGGTAGAATCCCTCGGCGTTGGCCCAGAAAGCGTTGGTCACCAACCGGGCGTGTGGATAGACCTGTCGGATGGCGTCGTAGAGGTGCGGCGCGCCGCCGCCACTGACCAGGACCATGTCCAGGTTGACGCCAGCGCCCCAAAGATCGCGAGCGCGAGCGATGATGGCGGTCTTGATGTCAGTGGTGGCAGGGGTGATCAGCGATTCCAACGATACGGTCTCGCCGCGTACCCGTACGCTCTTTTCCTGGATGGCCTGATCGACTTCATAGGGCGTTAGTTCCAGCATATATTGATCCGCCAGGGCCTGCTGAACCTGGTTGACGACCTTGCTCCACCCGATGCTCACGGATCCGCTCAAGCGTTGCACGTAGCGTAGCTTGTCAGCGACGACGAAGTCTGTGGTGTAGGTGCCGATATCGATAACGCCGACGCGACCTTTTTCGACGTCCGAATTGGCGATTTTTCCGTTCTCGTTCAGGAGTTCGCGGAACAACGATCCAAATGGCTGTGGCGCGACTACGACCGACTCGACGGCAATCTCCATCTGTTCTGTGGCGGTGATACGGTAAATACCCTCGAAAGATTCGACGACGGCGGAGCGGTCGTCGAAGAAATCGACCGGCAGCCCGGTGACCACCTTGAGACGCCCAACGTCGGGTAAGAGATCAGATAACTCGACCAACGACGCGACGAACAACATCTTGTAGGTATCGTCGTGGACGCGACTGCGGTTGAAGATGGCGGATTGGACGCGGCTTTGGAGCACCGCCTGTTCGCCGTAGAAAAAGCGCCAATCGCCGTACTTGACCGGACGTGCATCGTTGCCCC
>DSAR01000290.1 GCA_011046405.1 Chloroflexota bacterium
AAAACACTACTACATTGTAGACCAGGTACGGTGTAGAGGGCGCCATCACCAACGCCAACCGCCCCACCGTCGGCCAGAAGCCCCACCGCCGGCGAAGGATCTGCAAGCCGGCGAACAACCCGATGACAACGCCAACCACCGGCAGGGTGTAGGGATGAATCAGGCTGACCAGCAATCCCACCACGACCGCCGTCACACCGGCGCGACCGCGTCCGGCGGACAGAAAATCCAGCGCGTCGGTCACGAAGTATAGCAACAGCCCCTGGGCCAACGACAGGTGAGGGAACAACAACGCCGAGAAAAAATAAGAGGCGTCCGGCACCCAGAGATCGACCGGCATCGCGCCCAACGTCGAGGGGCCACCCAGCACCGCCCAGAGCCATCCCAACCCGGCCGTAAACGCGAACAGCACCAATCCCAACCGGCGCACCGGCCGATCGGGCGTCCACCGGGCGATGAAGCGGTAATAGCAGAACAACCCAAACGGGACGGTCAGGATACGGCTCAGGTGAAGTCCGACCAGCATCGAGAGCCCCAGCCCCCGGCTCAACTTCCCCAGCAGGATGTAGTAGAGAAAGAAGAGTCCCCCCTGATGCGGTTCCGGCGTGTAGGTCATGTAGAAAAGCCAACGCCCCGCCGCGCCGACCTGCATCTTGGCCAGATAGGAGTTGCCATCCTCCACCGCGTAGACGAACCCACCAAAGACGTGGCGTGCATCCTCCAGCCAAAAACCCGCCACGTAAGGAAGACTGGTGAGCGTCAAAAGCGCGACGCTCATCACAAGCACGAACCGATATTCCCGCCGTTCAATCACCATCACTCCTCCGACGCATCCATCCCGAAAAGCGCCACGCGAGCAGGGCCACGAGCGTGAAGCCGGAAATCGCCCACCCCACGTAGACCGGCCGGGGCTCGTACGCAAAAAGCACGTCGCCGTTCGCCAGCACGATCCGCCGCCCGCCGCCTAGCATTGCCTGCGCCTGCTGGTTGCGATACACGTAGACCCCGTCAAACCGGCCCGCCAATTCCAGCCCCTCGGCGTCGATGGGGAAGGCGGCGGCGACGTAGCGCACGCCCAGTTGGCCCAACTGATCCACGTCCAGCGTCACACCCTGCAACGCCGTGCGAAGGTCCTCGGCCTCCCCGGGAAACGGGGGCAGGGTCACACTGTACCCGAAGGCGTCCGGGTCCAACCCAGCCGCGCGGGTCAGGTAATCAGCGTAAGCGCGCAATTGGAGCGGGTCCACCCCATCGGCCAAGGCCAGGCCATAGCGCTCCGCCACGTGCTGCGGAACGCTGTAACTGGGCGAATAGACACGGAATTCGCCCGACCAGGTCGCCGGCCGGGGCGCCGGCTGGGCCGCCAGCCACTCGGCCGCCGCTCGTCCGTCGGCGAAAACGTGCTCCGGCGACCGGGCCTCGATCAACGTGGCATCCACCACGAGCAGATCGACGACGACGATCAAGACGATCAAAAGGAGCGCAGCATTCCGTAACTGCAACCCCCAATCTGCACCCCTTAACCTGCAACCAATCACTACCAATGACGCCACCACGCCAAACATCACCAAATTGAGCGGCGGTCGCCCAAAAAAGCACCCATACCCCAGCAGGAGCATCGGCGGCAGCGCGCCGACGATGACGCTCAACCAGCGCTGCAGTCGCCCGGGCCACACACGCCCGCCATCCATGCCAAATCCCGCCAACACGGCGACGCTGAAAACGAGCAGCACCCACGCCCTGGGCGGCACGCGCAACAGCCCCAATCCCGGCAGGATGTGGTACAAC
Organism: Chloroflexota bacterium; assembly: GCA_011046405.1. Lineage (GTDB taxonomy): Bacteria > Chloroflexota > Anaerolineae > B4-G1 > B4-G1 > DSAR01. The sequence goes on from DSAR01000290.1 coordinate 1,789, forward strand.
AGTGAGAACAAGCCAACGTTCTCCCCCAGGCTAAACCAGGCCGCCCCGAGCGCCAATCCGCCCAGCCAGCCGAGCATCCACCGGCCTGTCTGCGCCTGTCTGCGCCTGTCTGTGCCTGTCTGCGCCTGTCTGCGTGCATCGCACAGGCAGGTGCATCGCACAGGCAGGCGGCGACGCGCTCGCCACAGTCTCCCGGCACCGACGCTGGCCAGGATGAGCGCGCCCACGCCGACGTAGGTCATCCACTCGTGGGAACCGCCGTGATCAGCCAACAGCAGGCCAAACAGATACTTCCCCGGCAGAGACCAGATCGCCGCGTCGCGAAACGTCATCGCCGAGCGGGTCGTCTCCGGCAGGAGTGCCACCATCGGCAGCCACTGGCACGCCGTCAGTCCTACGAAGATGCCCAGCGTGCAACAGCCACATAGGAATAGGCGCGCAAAGGGAGCCGAGCGGCGCAGTAGATGCGCCAGCGCCAGGGTCGCGAGAAGAATCAGCGTGTAGGCCGCCATCCGCACGTCGGCCAGGAACTGTATGGCCAGGACACCGCCAGTCACTACAATCCATCGCCAACTTTGAAAACTCCCCAACTTATCCTGATCACCTGCACACGTGCATACTTTTACACAGCCCAATACGGCCAGCGGCAGCCAGCCCCAGGCCTGCGCCCACCCCACGTGACCCGCTCCCAGGTGGACCAGCAGCTTGGGCGAGGCCTCGTAAACGACGGCGGAGACCAACGATCCCCACCACTCCGCACCAAACCCGCGCCGCATCAAGGCGTACATCGACGCCCCGGCCAAGCACAGATGCACCAAAGCCGAGAGATTGAATCCCATCGCCAACGGCAGCCAGGGGAGAAACAGGAATAACCAGTTCGGGGGATAATACAGCCCGGCCAGGGGATTGGCCGCAAACGGCGCGCCGCTCATGATCGTGGGCCGCCACAGGGGGAAGCGCCCCTCTTCCCACAACGCCCGGCGCGTGAAATGGGCGTTCGGCCAATGGCTCACCGCCAGGTCGGTATGGGCGGCCCCCGGCTTCCAGAGCCACCAATCCGGATGGCGCACCGCCGGCCAGATCAGGACCAGCGCCAGACCGAACAACACACCATAAGCGAGCCAATCTCGTCTACAGGACAGCGACGACCTCCTGCGCTTCTATTGCGCTTCGTATACCTTGACCGCCCCGGCCTCAAAAGCTATGCGCCAGCCGCCCTCGTCAGCCAGCCAATCCATCACCACTGATCGCTCGCCCGCCAGGGCCGCCTCCCGTGGACCGGCGAGGATGTACGTCACCCGATTCTCCCGCAAGAACTGATCCCGCGTCGGCCCGTCCAACGCACCGGTCCAGAACGCCTCAACCTGCGCCTCTCGCTGCTCGGCATTCACCGTCTCGAAGGGATGCCCGTAGAGCACCGGCTGCCCGGCCCAGGCTGGCGTGAACGTCCCCATCATCGGCGAACAGAGCACGACCGCCTCCGGCCGGCCCTCGTCGCGCAACCAGCGCAGTACGTCCCACTCCCCATCGCTGAGATAAAACCAACTTTCGCTTGCCAAAGATGATAGTACAAGCATCGAAACAAAGAAAATCGGTGTCACTGCACAAAAAGCTACTAGCAGACTTTGCAATCGCTTTCGCCACCGCACCGTGATTCTGCTCCGCACGCTATGCCGCCATCCTATTTCAGCCAAGACCCCGATTGGCACGCTCAATCCCAAACTTAGACGACGTTGTAAAGACAGGGGGACATACATACCAATCAAAACAACCACTACCCAACCTAGCAGAAACCAATCCCAGCATCTTCTCTGCCGTAGCAAAGTGACTATTCCTACTCCAGCCAATACCCCCATCAATCCATAACCGAATAACCAATGCCAAAAAGGCGGTGAAGGGGTTACATTTTGTTCATTCCACGCCCGCAACACAGGATTGGCAAGCAAGGCAACTTGTATATAGATAGGATAAGGTAATGCTAAGGCAGCAGAACCAAGGATTGAAAAACCAGCTCGCCAGGGAATTACCCGTGCTTGAAAAACCTGGTGAACTAAAACCATACCCAAACCACCAAAGACCGCTACCAGACCAAAAGGCTGGATACCTCCCAAGACAATCGCTCCCAAGACCATTCCCGCGCCCCACATCCAGATACGCTGCCCCCCTTCAATGACACGCAAACCACATACTGCGCATGAGAGCATCAGCGCTATCGCCATCGGGAAGTGTGCGTTGCCCAACAACGCATACCATGGAAAGGCTTCTGGCACCCAAAGATCGGTTGCCATCATACCAAATAGGCCCGTTAACCATCCCAATCCTGAACCTATCGACACTAACAAGAACGCAGTACGCCGTTCACTTACATTATCGTTGAGGTGTGAAACTAGTACATATACCATCACCAGCATCGCGGCGCCACCAAGCCCCCGTGCCAGATGATAAACAAGAATCAAAGATAATCCCATCCACCGCGCCACGTGTCCTAGGCCCAGGTAAAAAAGATAAATTGGCGCGCCTTCGTGTACCTCCGGCGTGAACGCCAAGCGAAAGCGCCACGATCCCTCCCATCCCTGCCGCATCTTGGCCAGGTAGGAGTGCCCATCGATTGGGTTGACCAGTATGCCGGTGAAATGCGCCCCCTCCGGCGCCACCGCCCAGGCGACGAGGTACGGCAAACTGCTGACGCCGAGGATCACCAGCGCCGTCAACGCCACCCACCGCCACTCTCTCGAATTGATCGTAACACGTTGCCCAGACATTAAACGGATTGTAGCATAAACTGGTAAATTGGTAAATCGGTGGGTCGGTAGACTGGTAGACTGGTAGACTGGTAGACTGGTAGACTGGTAGACTGGTAGACTGGTAGACTGGTAGACTGGTAGACTGGTAGAC
>DSAR01000561.1 GCA_011046405.1 Chloroflexota bacterium
GTTGGCCGATGGTGCGCGCCGCGCCTCTGTAATCGCCACCGAGACCATGGCCGAGGTCAAGGCCGCCATCGGGCTGCCCTGATGATCCGCTTAGGTCCGATGAATCCGTGACCGTCGCTAACCTTCGCCGGCGCGTGGCTCGATTCGTGGCTGCCCGCGATTGGGGGCAGTATCACGAGCCGAAGAATTTGAGCATGTCCATCGCCATTGAGGCGGCTGAGTTGATGGAGCATTTTCAATGGCTCGACCCCGACCGGGCTTCCCAGGCCCTGCGAGACGATGATAAACTGGTGGCCGTGGCCGACGAGTTAGCCGACGTGCTGATCTACAGCCTCAGCCTGGCCAACGTGCTGGATATAGACGTGAGCGCCGCTATCCTGGGCAAGCTCGATAGGAATGAGCATCGCTTTCCCGTTCGATCCTGGCGCGGGCGCGCGCGAGGCGTTGAGGAGTGAACGTCGCGTCGAACCCCGTCCTGGCCCGCCTGGTGCAGCGCGACCGTTGGCCGTCGCTCCGGATGGTGCTCTGGATCGCGTTCGGTTTGGGATTGGCGAGCCTGACGGTGGCCACCGTGACGATCCTGCGCATGGGGCCTGATCTGTCGGGCAACACGGGCCTGTTCCTGTGGATAGCTTCATGGTTGATCACAGCGCTGGCCCCGCCGCTGGTCGGCGTCACCGCCCTGTTGTTCGTCGACCGGGACGTGCGCAATGGGGTGTTCGAACTCCTGCGCCTGACGCTGGTCTCCGAGAAAGCCCTGGTGTGGGGCTACGCCCTGGCTGCACTGTACCGGTGGCGTATTTTCTTGACGCTGGTCGTCGGGGTGATGCCCGTGTTGGTCGTGGGGATGCTACAGACTCACATAATAACCATGGCTCTCGTCTACCAGATCTTACCCCCTATGGGACTTGGCGGCTATCAAGGTGGTTTCCCACGCGACGTAGACGTGCAGCGAGCCATCGTAGATGCGATCGCGCTTGAGGCGACAGCCGTGGGGATGTGGGGAATGAATGGGTTGGCGGCGGTGTTGGGCGTGGGGCTGGGGTACAGATTTCGAGATCGGATATGGATTGTCGTCACCTTCCTGACCTTGCTGTTGGCGACTTTAGCGTTCCCCCTATTTCTTTTTGTCAGCGCAGAGTGGTCCAGGTTCGCCTTGGCGCCGGTGGCGATGGCGTTGCCCTACGTGTTGACGTGCTTGGGCGCACGATGGGTGGCAGCCTCAGAACCCGGGCGGCTAACGGATATTAGCTTGTGGATGCTCGGTTGATGAAAGCTGGTCTTTCTATTCACCACCGGGTGCGTGGATAGCGCCAACCATCCTGTAGAGTCTCGGCGCCCTCTGCGTCTCTGCGGTGAGATTTCGAGTTTTAGGCCCTAACCAATAGAATCCTTGCACAGCGAGCAAGAATTTGGCGGTCAAAGGCTCCTTTATTGGCTCTGACTTGGAAGCGCAGCGGCTTCTGCCAGGTTAGGAGATAAGAAGATGCGTGCACTTATACAACGGGTATCCCAGGCCTCGGTACAGGTTGACGGAGACGTCGTGGGCGCCATCGACCGAGGCGTCGTCGTCCTGGTAGGCGTCACTCACGGCGACACGGAGGCGCAGGCCGAGTGGTTGGCGCGGAAGATCGCCGGCTTGCGCATTTTCGAGGATCGAGAGGGCAAGATGAACGCCGGCCTGCTCGACGTGGAGGGGGCGGCGTTACTCGTCTCCCAGTTCACGCTCTATGCCGACGCACGCAAAGGGCGCCGGCCCAGTTTCACCGACGCTGCCCCGCCGGAGATAGCCGAAGCGCTCGTGGAGCACCTGATTCAGGGCTTGCGAGATCATCACGTGCCCGTCGAGAGCGGCGTCTTTGGCGCGCACATGCTGGTGGAGATCCACAACGATGGGCCGGTGACCATTCTGTTAGAGTGCTAGTGAGGGAGCATGACATTATGCCTGTATCGCCGGTCGAAGATGCCTACGCCTACCGGGCGGAGTTAGCCATACTAGCGGGCGACGCGGCCAATTTGCCTCCCAAGATCGTCCGTGTGGCAGAGATTGTGCGGCGTCGAACCGGCGTCCAGATACGGTCTGCCAACATAGCCGATTGGGATGCCGAGATCGCCCGGGTGATGCATCTGGTCAACGAGGCTATGGGCGCCATGCGCAATCACGTCCCGATGGACGAGCAGGAATTTACCCGCTTCGTTCAGGAACTGCGGCCGGTCATCGACTGTGATCTGATACTGTTCGCCGAGATCGACGGAGAGCCCATAGGTTTTGCAGCGACCATTCCCGACATCAACCAAGCGCTCAAACGAATCGATGGACGGCTATTTCCTTGGGGGTGGTGCGGTTTTGGTGTGGCAAGCGCCAGATCGACGTCGCCAGTCTTAAGCTGCTGGCTGTCTTGGAAGCCTACCGGGGGCGGGGCATCGATGCCTTGCTCTACCTGGAGACTGCCAAATCTTTATTACACAAGGGTTACCGCTGGGTCGATATGTCGTTGACGGCTGATGATAATCGAAATATCAATCGCTTGGCACACAATCTCGGTTGGGAGCGATACAAGATCTACCGGATGTACCAGCTGGCGCTGGATACGCATGAGTGCAAATGTACAAGATAGTCTCTATGGATGAGTGGGTCTTAAACAGGCGTTTTCTATTTGTCGGGCAGGGGTATCGCTGGTATAATTAAAAAGACAACGATAATAGGAATTAGAGTCGATATGGTTTGGATAATGGTGCCTAACCAATAGGATCCTTGCACAGCGAGCAAGCATGTGGCGGTCAATGGCTCCTTTTTGGCTCAGACTCTGTCAGGTTAAGTAATGGGGAAGAGCGTCTGGCAGCCTTGATCAAAGCGTATTGGCATTAGCGTTTAGATTCCAGGTACCTTCTCAATAACCTGGGGTAATGTAAGGCGCGGGCAACCGGAGGTTGCACGCATTCCGCCCTACTTTTAGGGTTTTCGAAGCAAATCGCAAGCGCAAACCGCTTAAAATGGCTCAGAACGCCTGTAGATGAACTCAAGGAAAACGAAGCTGGGGTTGATGTGCGCAACAAACCGTGCAGCGGGCAACCTCGTGCGTTTAAACCCCCTTGGATTTGCTTCGTTTTCCCCTTTTACCCCGACTTTTTGAGAAGATACGATTCCAGGATAGATGGGTGCGGGCGTGATCACTCGTTACATGTTGACGCTTTTACATGGGCAGGTCTTTTTCGTGTTGGGTCTTTCCATCGTTCTCCTGGCTCGCCGGAACACGAGATTGGAAATTGCCCGGGGATTATTCCCCTTCGCGATCTTTGGATTTTGTGAGGCGTTGGCTGTCTGGATTTCGGCTTGGTTCGTAGCGGACGATGGATCTGGAGGTGGTTGGGCGCGCGTCATTTTGTTGGGGATGGGGTATACCTCGTTGTTGGCTTTGGCATTGCAAACCTGTGTGCCGTCGAATAGGCAGCAACGTGAACCGTGGCTGTATGCCGGGGGGCTTTGGCTTTTGTGGGGCCTGGGTCTGCTTCTTGCCCGTTCCTTCGGAGTACCAAGCAATTCGTTGCAGGTTGGGGGTGAAATTGCCGTTCGTTATGGCTTAGCGCTGCCTGGGGGACTATTGGGTGCGTGGGGCTTGCGCCGGCAAACGTATCGTACGATTGCGGCAGAGCAATTGGACTTGATCAAGCCCCGTTTGCGAGTCATCTGGGTCGCCCTCGGCGCCTTTGCCGTATTTGGAGGGGTCATTGTGCCTCGCGGCGCTTTCTTTCCGGCTAACCTGTTGAACGAGCAACTATTCCTTCAGGTGCTGGGTGTTCCGGTTTCATTGCTGCGCGCGCTTTGTGGCGCGGCGATCACGTATGGCGTGGTCTGTTCGTTAAGTATCGTCCTGCGAGAGATGGAGATCTGGTTGGAGGACGTAGAGCAGATACAGGCGTTGGCTTTGGAACGGGAGCGCATTGGGCGAGATTTACACGATGGCACCATCCAGTCCATCTACGCTGCGGGGCTGATGTTGGAAGGCGCCCGGTACAGCATCGACACTGAACCGGAGGTGGCGAAAGCCCAATTGACCCGGGCAATTGAGAGTTTGAATCAGACGATTCAGGATATTCGACGTTATATCTTCAATCTGCGGGGAGAAATGCCGGCTGATAACATCGAGGCAAGCCTGCGTCAGATACTCAAGGATTTTCGGGTCAACACGTTGTTAGAGACAGAGTTTGTCGTCGGGGGAGAGAACGCAAATAGTAAGCAGATCAATGCGGAGCAGCGGCAGCATATTTTCCAGATTGCTCGAGAAGCATTGACCAACGTCGCTCGTCACGCCCGGGCTCGTCGCGTTAGAGTTTCGTTGCAATATAATCCCGAAGATATTCGGATCTCCTTCGCTGACGATGGGGTGGGACTGTCTGTGTTGCCGATCAACAAAGGGCATGGGTTACGCAATATCCGGGAGCGTACACGCTTACTTGGCGGCAATCTCGATATTCACACCGCTCCAGACGAGGGGATGACTCTGGTCTTGATCGTACCTTACGACAGATGAGAGAAGATGACCTTTTTTCAGTAGAGTCACGAATGTTTTTTCACAATTCGAGCCAAAATTCGTGTCATTTGTCTATTCGTGTCATTTGTCTATTCGTGTCATTCGTGATCCTGAGATGTCGGGTAATGA
>DSAR01000474.1 GCA_011046405.1 Chloroflexota bacterium
ACCAGGCTACGGGGTCCAGTTGCACCTCTTCATCGAGGGCGACCTGGTCCAGCACCTGGAGTGGGCGCGCGGGCTGGGCGTCGGGTGGGTCAAACAACAGGTGATGTGGCACACGGTCGAGCACGGCCCCGACGATTTCGACTGGCGGCAACTGGACCGCATCGTCGAGGGCTGCAATGGCTTCGGTTTCAAGCTGCTGCTGGGCGTGATCCACGCGCCCGATTGGACCCGCGCCGTTGAACTCGAGACCGGGCCGCCCGGGGACTACGCCGAGTTTGGCCGTTTTATGGAACAGTTGGCCACTCGATACCGGGGCCGCGTCGCGGCCTACGAGTTGTGGAACGAGCCGAACCTGGCCCGCGAGTGGCGCGGCGACATCCTGGACCCGGCCCGCTTCGTCGCGCTGGTGCGGGAGGGCGCCGGGGGCGTGCGCCGAGGCGATCCGGACGCCCTGGTCATCAGCGGCGCGCCAGCGGTCACCGGCATCAACGACGGTGAGGTGGCCATCGACGACCGCGTTTTCCTGCGGGGTATGTACGAGGCAGGCGTCAGCCAGTGGGTGGACGGCATCGGCGCCCATCCCTACGGCTACGCCAACCCACCCGACGAGCGCTGGCAGGACGGAACCCACATCGCACCGAGCCACAACGAGCACCCCAGCTTCTTCTTCCTGGACACCCTGGAGGATTATCGGGCCATTATGCTCGAATACGGGGATGAGGAAACACAGATCTGGGTCACCGAGTTCGGCTGGCCGTCGGTCGATGGATTGCCCGGCCTGGACGTCACCGGCCTGGAATACGCCCGGCACGTCTCGGAGGCGCAGCAAGCCGCATACGTGGTGCGCGCCTTTCGCCTGGGCGACGAAAGGCCCTGGGTCGGGCCGATGTTCCTATGGAACTTGAACCTGGCCCCGATCTGGGGGACGTCAGAGGCTTTCTCCGCCTACAGCGTCCTCCGTTCCGACGGCTCCTATCGCCCGGCCTACATCGACCTGCGCCTGGCAGAACCAAGCGGGCAATGAGTCGCCGGGTTACAAACCTGGCTGGAGCAGAGGCTGGAAAGCACTACCAGTCTACCAATCTACCAGTCTACCAGTCTACCAGCCTACCAACCCAGCACCTCACGGCGTCGGCGTGGGCGGGACGTAATCCTCCTCCGCCTGGGGTGGCAGCGGCGAAAGCGCGAAACCGAAATAGGCCTCGATCACCTGGCGCGCCAGAGGGGCCGCCACCGTGGAGCCTTCGCCCCCGTTTTCCACGATCACGGCCACGGCGATCTCAGGGACGTCGGCCGGGGCGTACGCGGCGAACCATGAGTGTGGGCCGCCCGACCCACCCGCCTCGGCGGTGCCGGTCTTGCCAGCGACGGAGACAGGCAAACCTATGTAGCGGTGGACTGCTGTGCCCAGGGGTTGGCTGGTAACGCCCCACAACGCATCCTGGATGACCGCCAGATGTTCCGCGCTGACCGGCAACGAGCCCACCACCTCCGATTGGGTCACCTGCTCAGGGATCGTCTCTCCAATAGCGCTGATACGTTCGACCACGTAGGGACGGTAGAGCGTCCCCCCATTGGCCACGGCCGCCATCATCCGCGCCACCTGCAGCGGCGTCGCCGTCAAATTCCCTTGCCCAATGGCCAGGTTGACCGTATCGCCCACCCACCAGTTCTCGCCCCGGACTTCCGTCTTCCAGGTTAAGTCCGGTACCAGGCCACCACTTTCGACGACGCCTTGGAGACCGGTCAGCGTCCCAAAGCCAAAGGCCTTGGCGTAATCTGGCAAAACATCCTGCCCCAGGCCATCCAATATCTTCCCCACCTCGTAAAACACGACGTTGCAAGAGGCGGTGAGCCCATCCTTGAGATTGATGTCCCCGTGTCCCGTCTCCTTCCAACACGATTTGCGCGCCGACGCCCCCAGGCCATCCCAGAAACCGGTGCAGTGGAAAAAGGTCTCATGGGGAGCCAAAGCAGCGGCCTCCATTCCGGCTGAGATCGTGATAATTTTGAACACTGACCCCATCGGGTAGGCGCCGTTGGTCGCCCGGTTGAAGAGCGGGCGCTCGGGATCGGCCAGGATTTGGGAGCGCCCCACGGCGCCGGCCGGCCCAACGAAGACGTTGGGATCGAAACCCGGCCCGCTGGCCAGGGCCCGAATCGCGCCGCTGTGTACGTCGAGCACGACGATGGCGCCTCGCCGTCCGCCCAGGATTTTCTGGACTTGCCCCTGGAACCCCCGGTCGAAGGTGACGTAGATCGAACGGCTGGGCGTCGCCCCCCGCTCGGCGACCACGGCAATCACGCCGCCGGCTGCGTCGACGATCTCCAGCGTTCCCCCATGAAGACCTGCCAGGATTTCCTCACCCCAGGCTTCCAAACCGGCGACGCCCACCCACTCGTCGCCCCGGTAACCCCGGGCCCGGTACTCGGCCAGTCGCTCGGCCGGCACCGGCGAGACCCACCCCACCACGTGGGGCGCGGCCCCCACGTCCTCGAAGCGGGGATAGGTACGCCCGCTCTTCTCCTCCCGGTAGATACCGGGAATCGAGAGCGCGTCGTTGTGATCCACGCTCACCTGGGCCGGGATGTCGGCGATGGGGATGCGCCATTCGGCCGGCGCGGCGACGTATTGGCCCCGGATTTCATCGGGGGCCAGCCCTGTGACCAACGCTAACGCGGCCAATAGCGCGTCCTCGTCCTCGATCTCGGCCGGTATCACGCCCACCGTCACGATGGTGCCCTGGGTAGCCAGCGCCAGACCAGCTCGATCGTAGATGTTAGCCCGTGCGGGAATGGCGTACTGTATCCGGAAATAACGATCCCCGGTCAATTGGGGCCAGATCAAGCCCGCATCCCAATCCACCAGCCACCGTTCCCCGTGCAAACTGAGCGACATGACCGTATCGGTCACCAGGGAGCCGACGAGGGCGGTGTCCAGGGTGGTCTGGAAGGAGACGTAAGCATCGTCTCCCTGTTGCAGAGCGGACTGGAGGCGCGTGGTGACAGTCAACACGCCCGCCGTCGAGAGCGCTCTCTGGTAACGCTGGGTGAATTGGACAAGGTCAATGGTCGAGCGGCTCTCCGGTGAGAGGTAGAGGTACATCGCGGCGTAATCTCGCACTCCCCAGGCATTCAGGAAAGCGGCGGCGGTGGCATCGGGCGAGGGCGGGACTGGCGTGGCGGTCGGCGCCTCTGTGGGCGTCACGGTCGGCAGGACAATCGTGGGCGTCGAGGTTGGCGCCGGCGTGCAGGCTGTCAGCAGGAGCAGCCCCCCGACTAGCAGTTGTAGAAATCGTCGCCCCGTCCCATAGCGGATAGGTATCGGTTTAGTCCTGGTAGCAAGCGCTCCCAATCTCTGTCCCGGGGACACTCTATGCAACAAAGCACGACTGTTACAATCGTCTTTTGGCCCAGACCGCCCCCAAGGACGGGGGCTTAGAGCTTGCTTGAAAGACCGAATTATTACGAGGATAGCATTCATTCGATAGCTCACTTTTCATCCAAAATTTCCCCATATACCGCGCACACCTGACCTGTGTGCGCCTGGCAGGCCGCCGGCACGTTCCGGGTCACCGGGACGCCCCACGCCTGCAGCGCCCGGGCGAGATGGCAGAGCGGCAAGCCGACCACGTTGGCGTAACACCCATCCCAGACGGCCACCGGATGGAACCCGGGATGCTGAATGGCGTAAGCGCCAGCCTTATCCAGTGGGTCGCCACTGGCAACGTAGGCGGCCAGTTCCTCGTCGGTGTAGGGGCGCATGGCAATCTGGGTCTCGGCCACGTCGGTAACGAGGCGCCCGCTTCGTCCATCGCGCAACGTGATCGCACTGTAGACGGCGTGGTGAACGCAATCGCGCAATCGGCGCAGCATCTCGGCCGCTTCGGCGGCATCGCGCGGCTTGCCCAGGATCTCGTCATCCAGGGCCACGACAGTATCGCAGGCGACGATGATGGGGTCCGCATCCCCATCCACCGCTTGCGCCTTCTCTCGACTGAGCCGGGCGGCCAATGCTGCCGGACGCGCTCCGTTCCCCGGCGTCTCCTCGATATCGGCGATGGTCAAGTCGAAGGGAAGACCCAACAAGGTCAACAACTCACGCCGACGCGGGGATTGAGAGGCCAACAATAAAACAGGTATATCCATGCAGTCACTCCACACTTTACGTCTCACGGGTAATGAATCCAGGCTCTCTGACAGTTCGCATGGTTGGCTTGGCGAGCGGTCAATTTTTTGCCACGAATCCTTCGACTACACTCAGGACAGGTTTACACGAATTGTCGCTAATCTTCGGGTTTTTCGTGTTAATTCGTGGCTAATCTCTCACCGCGGCCATGCGAAATCCCAAAGAACATCGGAAATCTGAGGTATTGTAGCACACGCGGGTTAGTTGTAAAGAAAGCGACAGTGTGTTATCATCAATTCTATGAATCTCCAACACGTACGCCAGGAATCACGTGACGCCGCTCGCCAACGGCTCTACCGACAGGCGATCGCCATCGCTCTCGGCGGCAACCTGCTGCTGGCGGTGATAAAAAGCGCGGTCGCGTGGTTTTCGGGCAGCAGCGCCGTATTCTCTGACGCGGCCAACTCCATCTCCGACGTGTTGTACAGCTTGTTGATGGCGGGTGGTCTCTAC
>DSAR01000305.1 GCA_011046405.1 Chloroflexota bacterium
CCCCAATTCGTCGGCGTAAAGCAAAAAGTCATCCCGCAAGAAACACAGGATGACTTCTAATGTATCGAAATTTGAAGCCTCTCTAGTAAACTTCTTCGTGGGTTCCAATGGTCTCCAGCAGAATGGCCTCATCTCCCTCGTATTGGACAAAACTGAAAACAATCCTGAGATCGTATCCCACACTGCAAGCCCATGAGCCCTCTAGCTTCCCCTTTAGCTTGTGGGTTCGCAGTCGGGGATAAAATGCGTCTTCGGCTAACAATTCCAAGGTATTCCGGATCTCATTGGCAACCTGGGGATGCTTTCTCACCATCTTTCGAGCAGATCGCACAAAAGCACTAGAGCGCAGCAGAAGTCGTCGTGTCATAACAGGATCTCGGTCATCAGTTCATCGGGTGTCACGGGACGACAGCCTCCTGATTCGAACTCCTTTCGAGCTTCTTGTATCTCCTGGGTGAGTCTTTCCCGCCGCTGCTCAATGATACGTCGCTGCATCACATCTATCAGTGTCTCCTGTTCTCCCAGGGACAGCTGATCCACAGCTTCTAATACCTCTCCAAAGGCCAATTTCCTTTCCATAATCCTACGCCTCCTCACAGGATGAGTCCACCGACAGTGCTATGATAGCACAGGGTCTATGCCCCGTCAAGCGAGTTAACCGATTTTCTTCTTGTACGCCCGCCACGTCATCGCCCACTGGGATGGATCGTCCAACGGCTCGTGCTCGATCTGGTGGATGGTGCTGTTGTGCGGCGCGGACTTGACCATTTCTGGATCGGTGCGCGCTTCCTGCGCCACGTGGCGAAGGATGGCCGCGTACTCGTCCAAATCGTCTCTGGAAGCGGTCTCCGTCGGTTCCAGCGTGACCGGTTCCGGCACGACGAAGGGATGGTGGCTGGTCCAGTAGTGGACGCCGAAGTCGGCCGCGCGAGCGCCCAGTTCCTCCGTGTGAACGCCGGTCTCCTGGGCCAACGGTTCCCAGCTATAGCGCACCTGCTCGATGCGACGCTTGCCCGGGGCGTAGGGCGCGCTCGCGCCGGGGATCTCCAGCATCTTCTGGAGCAGGTAGTTGTTGTTGAGCACGGATACCTCGGCCACCTCGCGCAGCCCCTCGGCGCCCAGGCTCATCACCCAGGCGTAGGCCCGCAGGATGACCGGGGCGTAGCCGTAGAAAGGCCGCAGCTTGCCGATGCTATCCGGCCGGTCGTCATCCAGGTAATAGCGCTCGCCGTCGAAATCGACCAGCGGCGTCGGCAAGAAGCGGGCCAGTTCCTCGGTCGCGCCGCATGCGCCGGCGCCCGGCCCGCCGCATCCGTGGGGCGACGAGAAGGTCTTGTGCAGGTTGAAGTGGCACAGATCGAACCCCGCCTCCCGGGCCCGCGTGATGCCCAGGATGCCGTTGGCGTTCGCCTGGTCGTAGGCGCAGAGCCCCCCCGCGTCGTGGACCACGCGCACGAATTCCTCGATCCTGGGGTTGAAGATACCGGTGTCCTCCGGGTTGGTGATCATCAAGCCGGCCGTCCGCTCCGAGACCGCCGCCTTCAGCGCGTCCAGGTCCGGGTAACCGTGTTCGTCGGGGTAGAGGGTGATGACCTTGAACCCGGCCGTCTGGGCGCACGCCGCGTTGGAGGGATGCGAGAAAATGGTGGTGATGATCTCGTCGCGCCCGGACGCTTCATCGGGACTCCCGGATAGGCCCTCGCCCCGCGAGGCGTGGTAGGCGCGGATGATGGAGGCGTTGGCGTATATCGCCGCCGACCCGGCGGCAGGCTGGAGCGAGAAGCGATCCAGTCCCGAGATTTCTTTGAGCACGTGCTCCAGGCGATACATGATCTCCAGGATGCCCTGGACCGTCTCCTCGTCTTGCAGGGGATGCAGATCACGCAGCCTGGGGTCGTTCGCCAGTTGCTCGTTGACCTTGGGGCTGTACTTCATCGTGCACGTGCCCTGACCGATTTCGACGTTCAGGTCGACGCCCAGAGTTTCCTGCGAGAGCCGCATATAATGGCGCAGCACCTGGGGTTGGGCGATCTCCGGCAGGTTGGGCGGATCCTGGCGGCGCATACTTTCTGGCAGCGTGTCCAGCGCGTCCCCCACTTGCTCTCGAATGCCTTTCTCCACCGAGGGTACCAGGATGCCCCGCTGCCCCTCGCGGCTGAGCTCGAAGATAATCGCTTCGTCCCACCTGGCCTGATGAAAGCGCCGCACGTTCGGCTTGCCGTCGGTATATCTATGCTGGGTGATATTCTGTTGAGCCATGTTACGCTATAACCTCCCCGGACGCCTGGATCACGTCCGCCATAGTATGGGCCAGTCGGTCGATGTCGTCCTGGGTATGGATCTCGGTCACGCAATAGAGCGCGCTCTGGCCCAATTCGGGGAATTCCCCGCTCAGGTCTTTGCCGCCGAAAATGCCGCGCGCTCGCAACCCATCGTTGATCTCCGCCACCGTCTGGCCCGTGTCGTCGAAATTGACGACAAATTCCCTGAAATGGGGAGCGGCGAAGAGAGGGGCCTTGACGCCCGGGAGCGCGTCCAGCGCCAGCGCCGCGTAGCGCGAGCGGGCCATGATGCTCTCCCCGATCTCGCGCATGCCCTGCGGCCCCATCAGCGCCAGGTAGACGCCTGCCGTGATGCCCCACAACGCCGCCGCCGTGCCTACCCACTCGTTGCCCTCCTCGCGGATGGCGAAGGAGGTCCGCTCGTAGGCCACGTCGCCGAACCCGTACTCACCGGGGACGCGGGTGGGTGCGATGCCAAAGAGCCGGGAAGGATATTCCATCACGTAAGCCGCCTCGTCGCGGGTAGCGATGTAACCCGCGTGTCCGCCGCCGAACTGCATATGCATGCCTAACGACTGGATGTCGCCGCAGACGATGTCGGCGCCGGAGCCGGCGGCACCGTAATCGGCCGGAGGCGTCAGCACCCCCAGTGAGATCGGGTCGGCCCCCACCACACATAGCGCGCCGTGGGCGTGGGCCATCTCGGCGATTTGCGCCCCCTGCGTCTCGATGAAGCCCAGGTAAGCGGGATTCTCGAAGTAAACGGCCGCCGTCCGATCCGATATCCGTAGGGGCGACCCTTGTGGTCGCCCTTGTGCTCGCCCTTGTGGTCGCCCTTGTGCTCGCCCTTGTGCTCGCCCTTGTGCTCGCCCTTGTGCTCGCCCTTGTGCTCGCCCTTGTGCTCGCCCTTGTGCTCTCCCTTGTGCTCGCCCCCGTGCTCGCGACGACGGGTCGCCCAGATTCATCTGCCCCGTCGCCGGGTCGTAGTCGAGCAGCCGGACGTCTATGTGGGGCCGGCAATAATCCCGCACCTTGGAGAGCATGTCGGCGCTGACGGTGCCGGCGAGCAGGACCTCGCGGCGCCCGGTCAGCCGGCAGGCCATGCGCAGCGACGTGGCGACCGCCTGGAAGCCGTCGTAGGTCGGTACGTTGACCACGTCCATGTTCAGCAACTCGCCCATCATGCTGGCGTATTCGAACAGCGCCTGGAAGCGCCCGTGGTCGTCGTAAGGTTCCCCGGCGTAGGCGGTCAGGAACTCGCCCCGCTGGTTGATCTCGTCGCACACGGCTGGCACGTGATGGGGATAGCAGCCGGCGCCCAGGAAACTCAGGCGCTCCCGGGCAGTCTCGTTCTGCGCCAGGATCGTCTCCACGTGCCGCCGCAACGCACATTCAGACAGCAGCGGATCCGGCAGGTCCATCTGGCCCCTGAACCTGAGCTTCTCCGGCACGTCCTCGAAGAACTCGTCCACGCTCTCGGCGTCGACCGCGTCGAGCATCTCCCGCTTCACCCGGGGTTTGGAATTGGGGATGTAGGGGTGAACAAACTCACGTTCTGCACTCATAGGATACTCCTTTCAGAGCGGATAGCTGAGCAGCCTCCCTTCTAATTTTGGACGAGGAGGCTCCGAATTGCTATTTTACCATATCCTTATGCACAACACGAGTTACGGCTTGTGCGGTTACACAGCGTTACACGAAAGAGACACCGTGTAGCCAGCCATACGAGTGATTGTCACCAACGGCGATTTGGTGTACAATTCTGGTGCAATGAATCACCTGTGGACACCCTGGCGCATGCCATACCTACAAGGAGAAGAGCCCTTGCCGGATGAATGCCTTTTCTGCATCAAGCCCCAAGGCGAGGACGCCGCAGCGCACATCGTGCATCGAGGCCATCTTTGCTACGTGCTCCTCAACCGTTTCCCCTACAATAATGGTCACCTGATGATCGTGCCCTACAAGCACGTGGCAACGCTGGAGCGGCTCAAATGTGAATGCACGACCGAATTGATGGCGTTATGCCAACTCAGCCTGCAGGTCCTTCGAGAGGCATACCATCCCCAGGGATTCAACGTCGGTATGAACATTGGCGCCGCGGCTGGCGCGGGCGTCGTCAATCACATTCACTTACACGTCGTCCCACGATGGGGCGGTGACACCAATTATATGACGACCCTGGGGAAAACGCGCATCATCCCAGAATGGATCGACCAGACCTATGCCCAATTGCGTCCCCTGTTCGAGCAAATGTCCCAAACGTCAACCGAAACCGACAGATAGCAGACCCATCATACCAATCTACCAATCTACCAATCTACCAATCTACCAATCTACCAATCTACC
>DSAR01000134.1 GCA_011046405.1 Chloroflexota bacterium
CCATCTCCCACCGGTATTCCGGGTCGATTGGTGGTGCAAGTGAGCAACGCCGCCATCCCCTTCCCGCCGGGCAGAACCGAGCTCATCGTTGGAAGAGAAGATCCGGTCAGCAACGTCTTCCCCGAGATCGACCTGACTGACCACGGCGGAGACGAGGGCGGCGTCTCCCGCAAGCACGCCCGCATCTTCCTCCAGGGTGAGCGAGTGCTCATCGAGGACCTGAACAGCACCAACTACACCCACGTCAACCAACAACGATTGACGCCGGGACAGCCACGCCCGCTTGATCCAGGGGATGAAATACGGTTCGGGCGCGTGAAACTGACCTACAAGGTCACGTGAGTAAAAGGAGAAAATGATGCCCATCTCTTGTGCCTTCTGTGGCCAGACTCTCCGAAGTTCAGACGCCCGCTTTTGCTCGGCCTGTGGGCGCCAACAACCCGCCCCCGACCGGTCCAGACGAGAACGGGATGAACGTTCCCGGGTGCTCATCCGTATCCCCGGCCAGGCCCAGTGGGAAGTCCCCCTGGAAAAGCCACTCGTCGCCATCGGGCGCAGACAAGATAACGACATCGTCGTCCCGCCCCCGTACGTCTCCGGCTATCATGGCCAGCTGGAGCTGCGCGGACAGACGTGGCATTACAAAGACCTGGGGAGCACCAACGGCACCTTCGTCAACGGCCGCCGGACCCAGGAGACCGACCTGCAGGATGGCGACATCCTGCGCATCGGCGACACCGAGGGCAACTCGGTCAGCTTGACCTTCCGGGCCGCCGGGGAGGCCGGCGCGCCCGCCGCCGGCCCGATCCGCATCGGGGTCACGGCTTTGGGGATGGAGGCGACGCTCACCATCGGACGCGATCCCCAGGCCGACGTGCCCCTCGATTCGCCCATCGTCTCGTGGCGCCACGCTCGCCTCACCCGCACGCCCCAGGGCCATACCCTCACCGACCTGGGCAGCACCAACGGCACCTTCGTCAACGGCCAGCGCCTGACCGGCCCCCAGCCCCTCAGGCAAGGGGACGTGGTCCAGATCGGCCCCTTCAAGCTAGTCTACGAAGCGACCGGGTTCCAACAATACGCCACGACCGGCGGCGTGCGGCTGGACGGGGTCGACCTGGTGCGGGAGGTAGGCAAAGGCGAACGGAAAAAACGCATCCTCAACGACATCGACATCTCTATCTACCCCCGCGAGTTCATCGCCCTGGTGGGCACCAGCGGCGCGGGAAAATCGACCCTGATGATGGCCCTCAACGGCTTCGCCCGGGCCGACGGGCAGGTGCTGGTCAACGGGACCAACCTGTATAATCACTTCGATCTCTACCGCACGATGATCGGTTACGTGCCCCAGGACGACATCATCCACAAGGATCTGACCGTCGCCAACGCCCTGCGCTACGCCGCCCGCCTCCGCCTGCCCCCCGACACCACCAACGAGGAGATTGAGCAGCGCATCGACGACGTCCTGGAACAGGTGGAGATGCTGGGTCAGAAAGACCAGGTCGTCACCAGCCTGAGCGGCGGGCAGCGCAAGCGGGTCTCCATCGCCGCCGAACTCCTGGCCGAGCCGAACCTGTTCTTCCTCGACGAGCCGACCTCGGGGCTCGATCCAGGACTGGAAAAGAAGATGATGCACACGCTGCGCCGCCTGGCCGACGGCGGGCGAACCATCGTCCTGGTGACCCACGCCACGGCCAACATTGTCCAATGCGATCACGTTTGCTTCCTTTCTCAGGGCCGCATGGTCTACTTCGGCCCCCCGGAAGAGGCGCTGGACTTCTTCGAGGTCACCAGCGGGGATTTCGCCGACATCTACGCCCAACTGGACGACGCCGACCCCCAGGTCGCTCGCCAGAAAGCCATCGAGGGCAAGCAGAAATTCGACCAATCCCCTTACCGCCAAGAGTACATCGATAGCCGGCATCAGGCCATCCCCCAGGCGGAAGGAAAAGCCGCCGCCGAGAGCGAATCCCGGCAGCGCCCCAAAGTCAGCAGCATGCGCCAGTTCTTCGTGCTCACCCGGCGCTATCTGGACCTGGTCATGCGAGACCGATTGCTCCTGACCGTCCTGATGGTCGTCATGCCCATCATCGGGGCTCTGGTGCTCCTCGTCTCCGACAACAACTGGCTGGTCGGCAACACTGTCGCCGAGATCGAGCGCCAACTGGCGGCCGACCTGGCGGCCAACGGCAGCAGCGCCACCTACACCGTCATCGGCGACAGTCAAACGCTGTTGTTCATCATGGCGCTGGCCTCGGTGCTGCTGGGGCTCTTCGCCTCCGTCTACGAGATCGTCAAAGAACGCTCCATCTACCGGCGCGAACGCATGGTCACCCTGCGCATCATGCCCTACATCGCCTCCAAGGTCATCGTCCTGGGTGTATTCGCCCTGATCCAATGCCTGCTGCTGATGTTGGTCATCAACCTGAGGGTCGATTACCCCCGGGAGGGCATCTTCCTACCCGCGCCGGTCGAGATGTACGTCACCCTGGTGCTGGGAACGCTGGCCGCCATCCTGATGGGCCTGCTCATCTCCGCCATCGTGCCCAACGCCAACACCGTCATCTACATCGTGTTCCTGGTGCTCTTCTTCCAGATGATCTTTGCCGGCGTGCTCTTCGACCTGCCCGGCATCACCGATCCCTTCTCCACCCTGACCCTCACCCGCTGGTCGATGGAGGGCCTGGGCGCCTCGGCCAACATGGAATGGCTCAACTCCCTGACCCGGACTCGCTTCCAACCCGACCCGGTCACCGAGACCGTCTCGACCGAGGTGGAAAAACCGGATGAGGATTGGGAACCGGTGACCGTGGTGACGACGACGCAAGAGATCCAAATCCCGATCGAGACCGGGAATCCCGCCGAACCCGTGATCACCAGGACGGTGCCCATCTCGGTCCCCGAGGTCATCGTCAACGA
This sequence comes from Chloroflexota bacterium, assembly GCA_011046405.1. GTDB lineage: Bacteria > Chloroflexota > Anaerolineae > B4-G1 > B4-G1 > DSAR01. The sequence goes on from DSAR01000134.1 coordinate 2,920, forward strand.
CATGATCACCGTGACCGAAACGGTGACCGAGACCTTCACCGTCGAACCGGACCCGATGGACATCTCCAAAGAACAGACGTTCCGCATCAACTACGACCGCACCGTCCGCCACCTGTTGCTCGATTGGACCATGCTGCTGGGGTTCAGCATCCTGTTCAGCGTCGCCACGGCGATTGTACTAAAACGCCAAGATGTAGGATAATGACATCCACCACACCACGCCCACCAACGGCAAATCAATTGGGAGTGTTTCATTTCATTTGAGGCCAAGCTCGTAGTAGGCGATTTATCGCCGTAAAAGCGCGCTGAAGCCGCCATCTAGCGCCGCTGCCTAGCAGCGCACGCACTACAAACAATGCTCAAAGTATTTGAAACACACCCAAATCAATTGGGAGTCTATTATGACGCTGGCATCCGGACAAATCCTACAGAATCGCTATCGCATCGCCTCGATGCTGGGCCAGGGCGGTATGGGGGCCGTCTACCAGGCGTGGGACACCCGCCTCAACGTCTCCCTCGCCATCAAGGAGATGATCCCCCAGCCCGGTCTCGACACCCAGACGTTGGACGAACTGCGCCGCCAATTCCAACAGGAGGCCCAGATCCTGGCCCGACTCAACCATCCCCACCTGGTCCGCGTGACCGACTACTTCGAAGAGGACGGAAACGCCTACCTGGTGATGGACTTCGTCGATGGAGAAAGCCTGGATGAACGGATCAAGCGCGAGGACGCCTTGCCAGAGTCCCAGGTACTGGCGTGGACGTACCAGCTCCTGGACGCGCTGGCCTACTGCCACGCCCAGGGCATCATCCACCGGGACATCAAGCCCCAGAACGTCATCATTCGATCCGACGGACGGGCCGTGCTGGTAGACTTCGGATTGGTCAAGCTATGGGATCCCAACGACCCCCACACCCGGACGGCTATGCGGGGTATGGGAACACCGGAATATGCCCCACCCGAACAATACGACACCCAAGTGGGGCACACCGACCCACGCAGCGACATATACGGCCTGGGAGCGACTGTCTACCACGCCCTGACCGGCCACGCGCCGCCGACGGCCACGATGCGCATCGCCAGCCCCAGATCGTTCCAACCGCCCCGGGCCCTCAACCAGTCGATCTCGCCCACGACCGAGGCCTCCATCCTGCGAGCGACGGAACTGGCGGTCGAGAACCGCTTCGCCAGCCCCGAGGATATGGCTGCAGCCCTCAGGGGCGAGAAACCGGCGCCGGCGATTGCCCCCGCCGGCGAAACGCAGAAAACTCTTCACAAAACCCGCGTCATGCCCGGCGCACAGCCGATCCCCCGACCAGAACCGAAACGCCAGCGGGACACCTCGCGCCGTATCCCTGTGTGGATTTTTGGCCTGGGCGGGCTCGCGGTGCTGATGCTCGTGACCGGAATCACCCTGGCGCCCGGCTTGATAAGCCGCCTGATCGCTACGCCGGGAAGCGACCCGACGGCGCCCATCGTGGCAGAAATATCGAATACATCGACGCCGACCGCCTCACCGGCCCCGACGAAGACCCACACGCCCACCAGCGCGCCTATCAGCACGCCCACCGACACGCCCAGATCGACGCCCACACACCGGCCCACCAGCACACCCAAAGGCGAGGCCGTCGCCACAGACGACGACACAGAGACGCCAAGCCCGTCCCCGACGTCGAGCGCTACGCCCGATACGAC
>DSAR01000094.1 GCA_011046405.1 Chloroflexota bacterium
AGCCCCAACCGGCCCAGGAGCGGGACGAAAACGTGGAGATGGCCGCTAAAAAAAAAAGCGTAGCCGGGGAAATTGGCGAGGAGGACTCCACCCCCGACTCGCCTGAGGCGGCGTGCCAACCGGCGCTGCAACCCATTCCCCAGTGGCCTTCAGAGGGACAATGGTGGGAGGGCGGCGAGACGGTCTCCGTCGGCGAGTGTTTCGCTCCCCGGAAATTGGACACGCCGCTGGATCGCCTGACCCGCTCAGCTGGCGGCCGGCGCAGCCAGACGCGCACCGACCGCAAGCGCGGGCGCTACATCCAATCCCGCCCCTCCCCCAACGACCCCTTCGATCTGGCCTTCGACGCCACCCTGCGCGCGGCGGCCCCTTTCCAGAAGAAGCGGTTTCAAAAAGAACGCCAGGAAGCGGATGGCCCGGCCCTGGCCCTACGCCCCGGGGACTATCAACGCAAAGTCCGCGTGCGCAAGGCGGCCAACCTGGTGCTCTTCGTCGTCGATGCCTCTTGGTCGATGGCGGTGGCCGAGCGGATGCAGGCGACGAAAGGGGCGGTGCTCTCATTGTTGACCGACGCCTACCAGCAGCGGGATCGCGTGGGCCTGGTCGTCTTCCAGAAGAACGCCGCCCGCGTCGTGCTCCCGCCCACCAACAGCGTCGAACTGGCCCGCCGGGCGTTGAAGGACATCCCCGTCGGCGGCAAGACGCCGCTCTCGGCCGGGTTGCAGACTGCCTACGAGGTCATCCACCGGGAACTGCGCCAGCACCCCGAGATCATGCCCCTGATGGTGCTCCTCACCGATGGCGCCGGCAACGTCTCGATGGCCGATCTGCCGCCCCAGGAGGAGGCCTACCGGGTGGCGGAGATGTTCCCCCGGCGGGACATCCGCTCGCTGGTGATCAATATGGAACACCAGGCCTTCGATCAGGGGTTGGCGCAAAGGTTGGCCGATCGCCTGGAGGGGCCTTGTTACACGCTGGACGAGTTGAAGGCTGAATCGCTCCTGCGGACGGTGCGGGAAGAGATGGGATAGGTACGATTGCATTAAATAATGGTGTAAACAAAGAACCGGGCTTCCCAAGAAGCCTGGTTCTTCGTCTTGGATGCTCGTTCAATCTAGAGGGTGGTCGCCGTTTTTCAAAAGAGTTATGGAAGCTAAGCAAATTCGAATGTGAGAAACAGATGATGAAGACGAATATTCGTTTGATCCGTTCTTACGTGACGAGAAAGATAGATGTCGTTAAAGTCATCCATCGGCTTTGCCCTGTTGAGATGATCGGACTCGGGCAGTGGAGGATTTCTACGGATGTTACCCATGGTGGCGTTTATGTCACCCACGATGTTAGAGACGCTTCCAGCCAAAACGTAACCCAGCATCCCGGCATCACCAAGGCCACTGGCGTACTCTCCTCGAATGAAGCGATAGATACCGTCGTTCACGTACCCAGCGGTATCATCTCAATAAACCGGGGCAAACTCGCTCGGGCCGGTCTCCTGACCGTGCCCGCTGTGGCGGATTCGCGTTTCGTGGGCGGACGGATGGGGATGGTGGGCGTGCTGCATACCCTTCGGCAAGCTCAGGGCAGGCCTGGGGACGCAACCTGAGCTATCATCCCCACGTGCATTACGTGACGCCTGGTGGGGGCATAGCGGAGGATGGGAGTTGGAAACCGAGCCGGGCGAACTTTCTGTTACCGGTGAAGGCGCTATCCCGCATATTTCGCGCCAAGTTCCGCGATGCTTTGCGCCGACGCGCTCCCGACGTCTTTGCTGAGATTCCGGCGCAGGTGTGGGAAAAGGAATGGGTGGTGCACAGTCAGCCGGTGGGGAACGGGTTACGTGCGCGCGGATAAAAGACATCCGTGAATATCTGGCCCCCTACATCTTTCGCGTGGCGATCAGCAACAAGCGCATCGAGCGGTTGAACAACGGAAAGGTGACATTTCGCTACCGTAAAACGGACACCGGCACATTCATGTCCTGTACCCTGCGGGCTGAAGCGTTCATACACCGTTTCTTACAACACGTGTTGCCCAGGGGCTTTGTCAAAGTGCGCTATTACGGTTTCTTGGCCTCTGGTTGTCGCTCACAACTGACTGCCTTGCGCCAACAACTCGGCCCTCTCACCGCCGATCATCTCTCAGATTGCGAAACGGAGCGTGAGGATGCGTCGGAAGTCGAGACGGACTCGTCCGATAATGCCGTCGTCCTGTGTCCCCAATGCGGGCAGCCGATGCAGCGGCGGAAGATTCATCCTGGGGAAAGACATCCCAGGGGAGGCTGGCCTCCCTGGCGGGCGACGTAGGAAACGTTGGTGACAACAGCATAGACTGCGGCGGCTGGCGGTTGCAGGCGTCTTTATGTCCGCTTGCCTGGCGACCGTGAAAATGATGTATCGCACCTTTTCATTCGTGATTCGCTTTATCTTTCCACGCATCCACTGAGACGGGAGCCTACTCTATCTCGTTAATCTGGGGTAGAATCTCCCTCCAATCTCCCGATGGTGGATGAATTCCCCCAAGTTCGTTTGCCTCAAATTCCAAATAGGGGTATAATCAGAGACGACGGCTTAGTTCAACCAAGCTTTTCGCAGAAAAGCCATTATGTGGCGGCTGATGGGTAACCATGCCCAGGTTGACTTGCATCCCAGGTTTTTGGGTGTGCCAAGGGCTTGTCGCTTACACCGCGCCACATTAATCCTTATCGTTAGCACGCACTCCACCAACCGCAGGTCTTGGGAGATAAGGGGGTCATAATGAGTGAATTACCATTTGATGTGCATAAACTGGTTGAGCTATGTCGCCAGAACGATGTGAAGCAAATTAGCGTCTTTGGCTCTGTGGCACGCGGTGAAGCTGACGAACAGAGCGATATTGATTTGGTGGTTAGCTTTTCCAAGCGCATTAGCCTGTTGCGGATGGTGGCATTGCAGAGACAGTTTTCAGAGGCTTTAGGAAGGAAAGTAGACTTGCTTACTGAAGCCGCGATTAGTCCTTATCTGCAAGAAAAAATCAAGCGTGATTTACAGGTGCTCTATGAAGCGTGATGACTTGGTTTATGTGCGGCATATTCTTGATGCCATAGCGAAGGTGGCGAGGTATCTGTGTAACCAAAATGAACTAATCTTCCACCAGGAAGACCTGATCCAGGATGGCGTGATTCGACAGATCGAGATCATAGGTGAGGCCACCAAGCGACTTTCACAAGAGTTGCGAACTAAAAACAACCAAATTCCCTGGCAGGATATTGCTGGAATGCGTGATAAGCTGATTCACGACTACTTTGGCGTAGACATTGGTCAGGTATGGCTTACTGCAACAGAGGACCTTCCGTTGCTAAAGGTTGAGTTGGAGAAGATATTAGCCGAGTTGGAAGAACAGGCGGGCTAACATTGCGTCAACCCGACCGCGCTAGCGCGTGTGCAATCGGCGGCCTCACGCGCTTTCAGGTAGTCTGTCAGCGCATGGGCTTTCCACGCACCCGCGCGGCGGGTGATGCTTGCCGTTAGGCGGTCGCGGCAGGCAACGAAAAAAGATTCGCACGCACCTATGTCTGTACTAACCCAAGTTGACAGCCTGTATAAACTTCAAGTAAATAAGGAGAATTCATGAACAAGTCCACTAACACGTCTATTGGCCTCGCAATTATGTTCTTCGTTCTGGCAATTGCGCTCGCCTTGACCGTTTGGAGTGATGTTTCTTTGGCTGCAAAAATCGGTTTTTTCGCTTTTGGCCTGGCTTCGGGAGTCCAACTCGGGCAGTGGCTCGGGCAACGAAAGGCTTAAGGGGCGAGAATCAGCTTTCCGCTAAGCTAGTTTTTCGGAGATAATTGCTCGCCAGGACTGTTGTCCCGGCTTTGGGGAGAGCGTGGGCAAGTCTGCGCGGCTTGCCCGACTGGGATCCGGGTTGCCCGCAGGCTGCAAAGTCTGCTTTCGGGCCGGGTTTGAGGTTCTGCAATCTTAAAGCATTTACCCCGCACCGTTTGCACATCAACACGGTTATTGTGTTGCGTTATGACGGAGGGGCCGGAACGGAAGGAGCCCTGGTAAGTTGGGAGCAGCGCTTGTCTAGCCGGTGCCACTGCTGTGTAAGGCGGTGCCGAAAAAGCACAGGCGCGAGTCAGTGAACGCCGCCGATTGGGAGCCACATTCGGCCAGCGGGTGTCAGTGTTGGGCCAGGCGTGAGTTCAAAAAGCGAGAGCTGCTGTCAAGCCAGTAGCGCAGGTCGGGAGCGGCGCTTTGCAGTTGCAGGTGTTCGTGTCGGGTGGTGTTTCAGCCTAACACCCAGTTGCAGCCGACGCTGCCCCTCTTGGCCTTTACACTGCTACTTGCCGGCGGCGGTGTCGGTCGGGAGCGGCGCCCCGGCGGCGAAAGCGGGGCGGCGCGGCTGAACCACGCTTGTTGGGCGGCGCAAAACCGCCAAAAGGAGGAATTGGACTTTGGACAAAGTGAAATACCTCGGTTAGAAGCCGAGGTGAAAATGCACTTTCAAAAGTGAAGAAATAAGCGCGGTTTAGTCGCTTGGAGCGTGTTTTTTGCCCTTTTTGACCACGGAATGGCGCTCTCGGGGTGGCATTTTGGTACCCGGAGCCCGCCCCGATGAATTCCCTCGGGGTTTG
>DSAR01000559.1 GCA_011046405.1 Chloroflexota bacterium
CCGGGCAGCCACGGCCGCCAGGCTGGGATACTCGTTGCTCTTGAAGCTGGTCTGCACCCTGGGCTCCAGCCCTCCTTCGGGCGTAAAGAGAGCCAGAGTCGTCTTGGTTCCACCGATATCACCTGCGAGTAGCATCATGTCTTTCTCCTCAGTGTGAGCTCAAGGGTTGGGAAATTCAGCAAAGCACCTTAGCCTGTTTTCGACACCGAAAATGATAACCTGACAAACACAAATAGGCCACCCGCTCTGCAACACAAACGGCTAGTCGTTGAGTAGCCTCGTCGTCTGATATTGCGAGCAAGCTCTCGGCAGCGGGGCACTCCACGCAGATCAAGGTGCACCGCACCCGAGGCTCGACCCAACGAGCCGTGGAGACGCGCCGATTCCACCAAGTCGAAGCCACCGCAGGCCCAAACAAGCCCCGACCTCGACCGGTTGGGCCGAACCAGACGCACGGCATCTGTGTCGACCGAGTGGGCGGCTTACTGGTTTGGCTTTTCCGCCTTGGTTTGCTTGCCCTAGTGCTTTGTCAAACAACGTTTATAATCCTTCTTTGCGATCTGTCACGTTTCTCACTCGATCATTCGTTCTATGTCGAAAACAGCCTTAGTCCGAATTAGGCCCACCGTCAAAACCCGTGTTGCACCTGGCCCGGAAGGCGCCTAGAGACCGGCAATGAACAGCCAGTAGTAGACCAGGTAAACACCCGCTCCGATCAAAAACAGGGCGCTCATGCGGTGGACGTAGGGCAACGCGGCCCGCAGCCAACGGGAAACTGTTCCCCGGAACAGGGCCGCGCCGATGGTCACCGCGATGAGGATAACCCCCATACCCAGGCCATAGCCGATGAACTGGACAAAGGCGTTGGCTAATCCCCGGCTCGCCAGGGAGCTGCCGACGACCACCAGAAAGATGGGCAGTGTGCAGCTCAGCGAACCGGTGGCGTAGGCAATGCCGAACAGGAAGGCATTGCGCAGATTCCGCTGGGGGCGGATGGCTACCCGGCTGGCAGCCACGATGCCCAAGCTCCTGTGTGTGACCAGGAGGTAAACGCCCAGGATGGACATAGCGACTCCGATGCCCACGCCGGCGTAGGGAAAGACGCGGATGAGCCACTGGCCGCCCGCGGCTATGACCCCGCCCGCCACGGCCAGGATCACCAGGAAACCCGCCGTCGCTGCGAGGCCAAGACCCAGCGCCTGCCGAGCGCGCTTCAGGGCCGGTCGCTCATAGTAGCCCGGCTCCTGAGCGCCCAGGTGAAAGGTGATGTAGCTCGGCAGCATCATAAACCCGCAGGGGTTCACGCTGGCAACCAGGCCGGCGGCGAACGCGTAACCCACCGGGAGCCAGGCTGGCCACTGCCGCCTCTACCCCATCCCGCCGGCTGATCATAGCGAACAGGAGTGCGCCGACGATCAATACAGGGAGGGCAAAGGAGGCGATGACTGCCCCGCAACTTATCGTGACGTGCGGTTAGGTTTTTGACGCGCCGTTCCAGGTCGGCCAGCTGAGCCACTTTGCTATCGAGCTTACGCTTGACTGCTTCCAGGTGGGTCGTCAAATCCGTGATTCGCCTGGCGATGCGGCGATCGGGCACCGCGCGCTTGGCCCGCAGGCAAAAGTTGATATTGAGATGCACGAAGGCAATCTGATCACGAAACGAGTTCTCTTGCGCGTTCCACCGTTCCAGATACCAGCGGACGATGCGGCGGATGTCCGGCTCATCTTCACGACTGACAGTCGTTACCAGGGCTATCAGGACATCAGGACGATCCAGATCGTCGATCAACCCAGCGCGCACTTCCAGGTCTCCAGCCAGGCAAAAGTCAGCGTCAGCCACCCGGTGGGTCACCTGCCCGGTGCGCGGGTCTTTGAGTTGGCGAAATCGCCCACGCCGTGCGAAATCTGCTTCTCCAGCGTACTGATTGGCCTTCAACAGGGCCACAAATGCCTTCTGATGACTCGTCATCAGGGTCTGGACGACCTTGGGGGTGCCGACTCGGCCTTCGGTTTGCGACCAGGCTTGTCATCCGCCAAGATGTCCGGCAACGCCTCCAAAACCCGGGTGTACCAGTTGTACGCCGCTCGTTCAGATACACCATGCTTGCGCGAGATATTCTCGACATCCGCCATGTGCAGACACTCGCGCATCACCTCGACCTTAACTTCCAGTTCGACTTTTCTCCGGGGCATAGTCACACTCCCTGGTAGCGTAGCCAACCATGTTCTGTTCATCATCCATTCTGGGCTGAACTTGGCGCACGTTTCGGCCGCCGACCTCGCTTCTGAACCCAGGTCTCGGCGATTTCGAGAATACGTCCCTGGTCCTCGTCAGAGAGCCGAGCCCACATGGCGTTGAGACGCCGCCAGGCGACAGTCTCGGGCGGGTCAGGTGGCAGAATGCCGGCGCGTTGCACTACCTCGATTGCAGGAACGCCCAGGGGGTCGGATATGGCAACACAGAGCTCCGCGCTCGGACGCCCCTTACGGTTCAGTGCGCTGGTGATGGCAGTATGTGATACCCCGGCCCTGCGGGCCATCTCTCTGATCGACCAGCCGCGCTCTTTCAATTCATTGTCCAGCCAGCTTGCCAGGTCGTTTTCCATGCTTTGCAGTATACCACGACTTCTTGGAATTGTCACGTTACAATTCGGCGTCGAGCCTTGACAGAACACCTGTTCTACGGTACAATGGCATATACGAACACCGGACTGGCAACTGACTCTAACATCGCCGAGTGGCTTTGAACCGTCTCCCAGAAATGAGCCAGTCAGCGCAAATCTCAAATCACCCACCCGCCCTCCAAGCCACTGACGACACCAGGAAGACGACCGAGGTGATCAAAGGACAATAGGTGTGGGCGTCGGAAGTGTCGCGTTCGCACTCGTGTACAGTATAGCACACGAGACCTGCTCAGCGTCGTTGGCCTGCAACGCACAGTCCAAGAGCCACAGCGCCAAGGCCCGGTTGTATCTTCTCAATAAGTTGGGGAGCTGTGGCCGGTCTCCCGACCGAGCCACAGCGGGCACGGTCAGGAGACCGGCCCGAGCGAGTTTGCCCTGGTTTATTGAGATGATACGCCCAATCGTTGAGCCACGGAACGACGGCCTAACTTCTGGGCATAGCCAGCCAGCCTGTCCCAGTCAAAATCATCCTGGCGTATCCACAGACCAGTGGCAACCTGACCGACTCCGGCGCACAGGTCGGGGCGGGCCAGGCCATCGAGGATAGTCCTTTCCAGATCACTGACGGTCACCTGCTCGTAAGGTGTCACCCAGACCGGTTCGCAGCCCCACAGCGCCGACGGAGGCGCGTAGACGAAGCGATAGGGCACGCCCAGGATCTCGCGGTCTGCCAGTCGCCGGGGAGTGGTGACTATAACGGTCGTGACTGGACGGGTGAGCATATTGTGGACGTCCATCGCGCTTTCGTGGGAGATGTAATAGGAGGTTTCTCCCAACAACTCGCGGGCGCCGGCGTAGAGCTTGAGCGCGGTTTCAAACTCCTCATCCGGTCGGGCCAATCGAAAGAAGACCTCGTCGGCCTTCTGTTCATCGGTGAACGACGGCGGGGCGTGAGGCTGGAGTAGGTACAGATAGAACTCGCGGGGCGGCTGGGCGGTGGAGCGCTGGTTGGGCGCGCCGAAAAAGAGATAGCCGGGGCGCGTCACGCGGTGTTCGCGCCACTCGACCTCGTGCTGCCAGATGTTGTAGCCGGGGACGTAGTGGACTCCGCACATTCCAGCACCTGCTTCAGCACCTCGAAATAGTAACGGTCGAGTTGGTTGTCGTCCAGGCTCTCCGCTCGCTGCTCGACCTGGGCGTCAAAGTCTACGTCTTTCTTCAGGTCCAGGTAATACTGGCCATTGTCGGGGTTGAACGAGATGAACTGGCCACTAACGGTGCGCATGATCTCCTTCAGCGTGGCCTCGACCGACGTCTTGAGGAAATCGGCGTCCCGCTCCGGTATGGGGAGGTAGAGGCAGAGGCTATCGCGCAGTTCCTCGGCGGTGGCGCCCAGCGGGGCATAGATGTCGCCGGTGGTCAGACGATGGACGCTGAGGGCGTCGATGATCCGCAAGGCCGCCGGCTGGTACTGGGGGCGGGTGAAGGCATTGCGCACCCGGTCCTCCAACACACAGGCTCTGTCAATCACCTCTTTGATCTCCGGGATGCTGCGGAAGGAAGGGTTCTCGCGCAGCCTGGCCCAGTAGGAATCGTAGGCGATGAGGCCCGGCTGGTCGGGCGGCACGTCGCTCTCCAGGCGAACCTGCATCTCGGCGCTGAGCGTCTTGAGCACCTCCCGCTTCTCGGCCACGTACACCCGCTCAAACACCTCTAGGTACGCCGGATGAACCGGGAAGAGCCGTACGAAGTCGTCCATCCGCTCGGCCATAGTGCCGTATAAGGGCATGAAGCGCTGCAGGTGCTCGCGGATGCGCCCTTTCTGCTGGACGTCCTTGCGCAACAAGCGCTCGGCCACCACGTAGGCCACGTCTTCGCGGGCGATGCGCACCTGCTCGAAGCGGTCCTTCACCCGGCGCACCGAGTCGGCCACAAACTGGAAGCGGGGGCTGTCGAACAACGAC
>DSAR01000131.1 GCA_011046405.1 Chloroflexota bacterium
ATCGCCGTCGCCGCCGATGAGTGTGTCGTCGCCCGCGCCGCCGTCCAGAAAGTCGGCCGCCCCGCCGCCGATGAGTGTGTCGTCGCCCGCGCCGCCGTCCAGAAAGTCGGCCGCCCCGCCGCCGATGAGTGTGTCGTCGCCGTCCATGCCGAGGATGGTGACGGGCACCGTCAGGGCGGGCGAGACGGTGATCCGGTCATCGCCCGCGCCGCCGATGATCAATACTCGGTCGAAGTCGCCCTCGTAGACCTGGGCAGCGCCAAAGCCGCTCACCCGCACTCCCTCGGCGGCCGGTTCGATAGTGATCTGTGCGCCGTCGCTGTCATCGGTGTCGCCGTACAGCCGTTGGCTGGCGAACGGCCCGCTGTTGACCCGCAGCACGTACTCGCAGCCCGGCAAGGGGGTCGCCAGGATGGGCGGCGGCCCGCCGCTGTCGCCGGGACAACTCATGATGGGGCCGAGGATGTCGCTCAGGCTGAGGCTGACGTCGAACCGACAGAACTTGTCCAGCCCGAAATCGGAGGCCGAGAGACTGGCGCACCAGCAGAAACAGGCCTTGCCCCAGAAGTCGAAACCGCCGTAAATGTTCACCCCGGCGTCGAAGAGGCAGAAGGCGTTGAGTGGATTACGAAAGTTGTCGGTCAGGGTCAGCATCTCGTCCAGGCGCAGTTTGCCGTCATCGTTGAGGTCGTTGACGTCGAGGAAAAAGCCGCCGCCCAGCTCGATCTCGGCCCCGGCCTCCAAGCCCCATTTGCAGCCCCACCAATCCTTCCAGATGCCGCCGATCTCGCCCCGGCCGTAGCCCTCGAAATAGAGCCGCACGTCGTGCCCGCTGTCGTCGCCGGTGGCGAGGTAGAATCCATCCAGCAGGTCGCCAAAGTCGGGCGTGACGCCGGCGCGGACTGCCTCGACCATCGTCCGCAATCCGGTGGTGTCGTACACCAGGCCGATCTCGGCCAGCTCGACGCCCGCCCCCACGCTGACGTCGAAAGCCAGGAGGTCGAAATCCACGCCAAAATCTATGCCAGCGCGGAGATTGGTTCTGGGCAGGCGGAAGCTGGCGATGTCCACGTCGCTGCCCATGATCATACCGATGACGTTCTCCGGTTTCAGAATGTCCACGCTGAACCCAGCGGTGGCCGCGTTCCACCCCGGCATGTCGGTGAGCTCGTCCACCGTCGTCGCCTCCGCCTGGGCTTTGGCCATCACTTCGCCCACAACGCAGGGGAGCGGCGGCCAGGGTTTTTTGACGTCGATCTCCCAGCACCCGAAATAGATCGGCCCGCCGTCGTACTCCTCCATAAATTTTGCGATGCCGACCACGGCGCTGTTCAGGTTCCTGACCGCCTGGAAGAATGCATTGAGGCTTTCCTTGTTTCCGGTCAGATCGAGGATCGAGGGTTGTCCGATGCCGAAACTCGGCCCGATCTCGTCCAGCAGGGGGATCGGTTCGTTGATGAAGCCTTGCGTGACGCCCAGGCCATCGCCGACCACTTTGAACACCGGCCCCAACCCCCACCCCAGGATGTTCGCCATCGGTTTGACGACGTAATCGAGCAGGGTGCCCAGCTCAAGGCTGACGTTGTCGAGTTGAATGGAAGCGAAATCCTTACTCACCCCGGTACCGTCGTCTGGATCGTTCACCGTGGCCTTGAGCGTGACGTCTATCTTGAGATCGTATGTCACCTCGGGCAGGCCCAGCGACCCTTCGGACAGTCCCAATCCCTGCTCGACGAAGCCGCTGATGTGCTCCATGTTGCTGACGACGTGGAAGCGCAGATTGCCCTCGGCCGCGAAGCGAGCCTTGAAGGCGTTGATGTCGTTCGAGGCCGCGACCTGGCGCATCTCGGCGACGGTCAGCCGGCCAGGGGATGCGTCGCGGGGGATCGGGCCGCTGCGGGCAGCCCAGCCGCCCTGGTAGAGTGTGTCGGTGATGTCCACGGCAGCGACGGCCATCAGCTTGCTCCGCTCGAAGGGATCCCAATCCACCGTGATCTCGGAGCAGTGGGTGCCGCAGTCAAGTCGAAATCTATCATCGTCCGTGCTCGAGACTGCCAGCTCGTACTTGATGCCGTTCTGGCTCAACGCGCCCGCAATCTCTCCCTCACCGTTGAGGTATGCGTCCAACCGGTCGCGCAGCTCGTCCAGACTCTCGATGTCTTGCGCCGCCATCCAGCGCAGCCTGACGGGCACCCGGGTCCGATCGGCGGTCACGGCGTCGGTCAGCCATAAGTTGAACTGGGCGTCGGTGGACAAGACGCCGTCCACCGGCGCCGGAGCGGTGGCAGTGATCTGCCCCCCACTGCCCACCTGCCCGCCCGGCGAAAAACCGAGGCCCTGCGAGCGGGTGTCCTCGACCTGGCGCTCGTGAAAGCCCCAGGCGCACAGATCCTCGTCATCCGATGGCGTCAGGCTGCATTCCCCGCCGGTGTCGAACGTGATCTCCATCGCCGTGACCTCGGGGGTGGTGGCGCGAAAGATAAGCACCGGCCCGCCGATGGATTCGGTCACGTTGGCGGAGACGTTCAAGCGGGGGTAGGCCAGGGCGTACACGGCCGGCCAGGGGCCATAATCCCCGGTGGTCGCGGCCATCAGCTCGGTGTTCAAGTTGATCAGGAATTGCACGAAGGTCTCGTCGCCGAACCCGCTGTACGAGACCGGATGCGTCGTCGTGACGCCGTCGCTGTTGGCGAGGGTGAGGGTGAAGTTGCGCGTATAATCTATCGGGCTGCCGGGTATGCCGCCGGTCTGGGTCAGCACGGCGATGCTGGCCAATGGCTCCCCGGCGGTGATCTGCGCTCGCGCGGCCGTGCCATCGGTGACGTGGGTACTGAGGACGCCCAGTGCAACGTCGCCCTTGATGCCCGGCTCGTCGCCCTCGGTCGGTTTGGCGGTGATCTCAAAGCTAAACCCGAGTTCCTCGACCTCGTTGCCGTATTGGTTCACGCCGTTGCTGGTGACGTAAAAGCCGTCCTGGGCGTGGACGCCGAACCCCAAGTACAGGTTGCATTTGAGGATCGCCCGCAGGCCGCTGGCCTCGATGTCGAAACCGAACCGCTTGAACATCTCGCCCAGGACGCCTAGGTTGGCGCCGAACTCGAACCCCGGCAGCGGTGTCTCCTCATACACCCCCAGGTGCATGTCCCACTGCACCCAGTTGGGGTCGCGGCCCGAGCTGCGCACGATGTCGGTCACGTTGACGTCGCCGCCTGCATCTATGCCGTCCATCAGCAGGCCCAGCCCGTCCGGCCCATAGATTTGGTACACCCCGTTCTCGAAACAGGCCACCGCGTCTGGGCGACCGGCGCATTCACGGTAGACGTCCACAAAGCCGCTCTCGGACCCGACGCCTAGCGCTTCCAACATGTGCGTCAGCGGATCCATTGCGTCGGCGAGCCGGTTGCCGACGAGGGGCAATCCACCCACTTGGTTGACCAGGCCGATCACCGTTCCCAGCGTGTCGCCCAGCCCGTCGGTCAGCAGATTGAACCCCTCAGCGAAATGGGAGGCGGTTTTGGAGAACAGCAGGGCCTCGATTTCGGGCGTTGTCAGCTCGTCGCCGCGCAGCGCCTCGGCCAGCGCTGGCCCGATCGGGTTGAAGAGAATGATGAGCACGACAACCAGACGGGTCGCGCCGAGCAGTCAGATGCGGGAATGGTGTGTCATAGTCCTTCTCCTCATTTGTTTGGATCAATTGGAAAGTATCTGGCCGATAAACTCTATCGCGCGGGGAGCAGGGGGTCATGTTATTTTATTGAGGGACAGTATCGTAGACGCGCCTGGCAGCGCAGCGCTCGCGACCCCTCTGCCGTATCACCGAGTCCAAGCAGTCAGACTATGTGACAAGTATACTATTAATTTCACCAGGGCGCAATAGTACGTATTCACGGGATTCCGCAACAAGTCCAGCAATTCCAATTATGGCTACATCTCAGGGTTTGCGCCCCAAAAATGGGCTTAAAATGGCCTGGATGTTCCATAGGGCAAGCGTTTAGGTTGCTAAAACAAGGGTGTTGCCCCATAAGACGGTCATAATTGGAATTGCTGCAATAAGTCAGAACTATACAAAGTCACAAAACCACCAGATATGGGCAGTGATTCAGTTTGGTCCCCAGATGTTCAGTGTCAAAAACAGGTAATGTTTAGAGGCCCGATGCGCGCCGAAAAAGTCAATTCCGGTTCTCAGTCCATTTTCTGGCATTTTACCGAGGTTTCAGGGAAAAAAGCGGAATCGACTTTTTGGAGATAGATCACCCAAAATGCCCGCTCTAAACATTCCATGAAAAAGTCAACCCAAGGGTTGAACGAGATTCTCGAAAAGTCAACCCAAGCTCCTGTCCCCACCCGAGCCTAAAAATGCGGGCAAGAATGAGGGTTTCACTCCACTCAGGGCCATTTCCAGGGCGGTTTTTGGGCTTCGTGTCCCAGACCGACTTATTGCGGTATCCCTTTCATGACAAGTATCTGGCCCTCATTAGAGGCCGAAAAATTTTTAGCGGCGCAATTCAACCCCCCTTACAGCCCCTTTTTGACCCCTCTGGAGGCCGATTTGCGCCGCTAAATG
>DSAR01000113.1 GCA_011046405.1 Chloroflexota bacterium
CAATAAACCGGGGCAAACTCGCTCGGGCCGGTCTCCTGACCGTGCCCGCTGTGGCTCGGTCGGGAGACCGGCCACAGCTCCCCAACTTATTGAGAAGATACAAATCTAGGCTTATTTCAGTGCAGCCCTGATTGTAACTTGAAAAACTGGTTCATGCTACGACGACCGACAGGGCAGTTCCACAATCACGCCAATGAACTCGGATGTTCGTCGCGTGATGTCACCAATAGGCTCGTCGCCTGACATCGCCGCCTCGAACATCGCCTGTAGTTGACGCGACAACTTCACGTACCCGGGAATGGATGGGCGGGCGCGACCGGATGCAATCATACGCGACGTCTGGGTCAGCAGGGGGTCAGTCGCCGGACGGAGTAACGCGTCGAAGGCTGGGCTGGGAAGATTCTGCAAGGTTTGACGATACATATCACCGACGACCGCCGGATCAGTGACCAGCTGGAGGACGTCCATCACCAGCGTCGGGCTGGGACATTGGCGGAGAACGACGTAACTCGTCCCGCCTACCGTCGAGACGGAATGGCCGTCCGGAGCACTGGGAGGCGCGACGTAGCCGACGCGCCGGGAAAAAGCCTCGTAATCCCAGCCACTCGCGTCCAGGATGACGTCACTTTCGTAACTCCCCCCGAGGGCCATGGCCGCCTTCCCCCGGGCGAATAGATGAGGGGTCGTGTGTTCGTCGTAACCGGTCACCTCGGGCGGGACGACGTGGTGCACGGCGATCAATTCTTGCAGGAACTGGAGCGCGCGCCGCGTGGCGGGTGTGTCCAACGCGACTGCCCCCTCTGTATTGAAAATCTCCCCGCCAGCCGACCAGACGAAGGGCATCAGGTTATAAACGGTGGCCTCACCGGCGACCGCCCCACCGGGGAAGATCAACGGATGGGGCCCATCATATCGCGCCTGAAGCGCTGGCTGGAGAAAATACCGGGCGACGTCGAGCAATGCCTGCCAATTGCGCGGCGGCGCGAGACCTTCTCGTTCAAACCAATCCTTGCGATACCAAAGCAACGAGGTGTCCGATTTCGCCGGTAATCCGTAAAGTTTGCCGGCGTGAGAGTTGGCCTCGACGAAGGCTGGATGCAGGCCCTGGGCAAATTCACCATGCTTCCGTTGGGTCTCTGCCGTCTGATCCTGGAGCGGGTATAGGAAACCGGATTGCGCCAGCCCGGCCACCCAGACACCGTCTACCATCGCCACGTCGGGCGCCGTGCCGCTTCCGACGGCCGCGCTCAACGTGCTATAAAGAGCATTGTGGCTGACCGATTCGATCTCGAATTGGATTCTCAGGTTGGGGTGAGTCGCGTTCCAGGCTCGGGACGCGTGATCGAGCACGCGGGACCAATGCGGGTCGGAGTTCATCATCCGGATCGGCGTGTCGGTCGCCGGTTCCCCGGCGATACACCCTTCGACGAAGGTGCCCAGTCCCGCCCGTCGGAAAAGCAAGCCCTCGAAAACCAATTCCTTCAAGGCCTGCCGCACCGGCGAGCGGCTGATGGCATACTGCTGGCACAGCTCCTGCTCGGTGGGAATACAATCCCCAGGACGCCAGACGCCGCTTTCGATCTGCTCCTTGATGATGGCCTTGAGTTGATGATATATGGGGATGGGTGAGTTACGGTTTATGGATGGCATCGCTTCATTTCATCAGGAGGGAGATAGAACGCGAAATAAACACAAGTAAGTTTAGTATAATGTTATAACATTATACTAAACTTATGGGGTTTTGTCAAGGCCTGGGATCGTCCAATTTCCGGGCCAGGGTGTCCTGCAAGATAGCGTGATCAATCGCGGGAAAGAAGCGCACCACGCCGAAGGAGAAAGGGATCAGGTAGGGGAAGCTGGAGTGAGTGTCTGAACTGCCGTAGAAGGGGCTGACGCCGTCACTGTGGGATTATCCCTACTCGTCCACAGCCTCAGCGTCGGGCTCAGAAAGACCAGGCCCACCACCATCAAAAGCACCAGGATGACGAGCGCTGCAATTTGAAGGGGTCCGTCCAGCGATCTAGGTGTGGTCGCTGGCTGAGGCCACGCGGCATCACACCGCCAACAGCGCAGTCGTCGCGGATGGTTGTACGCTTGGCATTGCGAACACACCCAGTTCTGTGTCATCGTTGCCTCCTCAGCCTGCATCTAACGATAAGGAATGAGGAGCAAATAGCTTTTCCATTTCGCGGAGCATTGAAATGCCCCGCACGAACCTCGCTGTCAGCCCCTGCTTTTCAAGGGAGAGCAAAGCCATCGACGCAACACTTCAGACAATTCAGCCCGTCCCCTCAATTCGTCCACACCGATTCGAGCAGGTTGTATCCCGCCACTTGCAGGATGGCAAGCGCTGTCAGCCAGAGGGACTCTTGTTCGGTGATGTTCTCAGCGGGGACGGCGACAGGCGCGTAAGCGCGTTTCTTGAGGTCAATGACATCCAACATCTGGGCGGACGGATTGGCAAGACGTCCAATTGCTTTGCCGTTCACCACGAGGGGATACTCGCGCTCGCGCTTATCGCGCAGGACGGTTATGCCGCCGATTTGGAAGATGACCGGCAATCCGCCGGGACGTTTGGCCTCGCCGACGAGGCGTCCCTGTGCGTCGAGCAACTGACCGTCGGGCTGGATTCTGCCGAAGGGGGCATCGTCCACGCAGATGCCCACGCCGGCGCGCGACAAGCGGTACTCGAAGGCGCAGCGCGTGCTGCGGGCGAACAAAACGCCTTCGGGTTCAAATGCGCCACGAATCCGCAGGGCAAAGGCGACATAAGGCGCTGCCTCGGGATGGCTCAGACTGGGGATAGTTCCGTGAGCCTTGAGATCTCTTCCCCAGCGCGACCATTTCGCATCCCAATCGGTGGAGAGATCCGCCAGCGCATCGGGCGTCCATTCGCGCAATTGGCTGATCATTCCTTGCACGCGTACTTCGAGTTCATCCGCCTGGGCGTCCAATTGATTCACACTGCGCGGGCTCCACTGGCGGCGGATGGTGCGGATGATCAAGAACCCGGCCCCGCCGACCGCTAACAATCCCAAACAGAACGGCGCGAGACAGATCAGATCAAAGAGGAAATTGTAGATGCTCTTGTCGTCCATATTACGATCTCCGATTGAAATCAGTGCCCATATCCTAACCTGGACAAAGCCGCCGCGCTTCCTTCCGAGCCAGAACCAAAAAGGAGCCGTTGGCCACCAAATTCTTGCTCGCTGTACAAGGATTCGATTGGTTAGGCCTTATTATTCCCTAGCATCCCCGCCGCTGCACCACCATTATACCCCACCGCTCCCCAAAGTACAAAAGCATGTGAAAAAAGTGGGAAAACGAAGCAAATCCAAGGGGGGTTTAAACGCACGAGGTTGCCCGCTGCATATAGTAGGAGTATGCCACGGCTTTTTTTGCTTGTGACAACAAGTCATTTCTCTTCACGCAAGTCAATCATAGCAAGTGACATGCGACAAAGTGACCATCGCCGGCATCTTGCCACACCGGCTCGCTTTCGGTGCAGCGGTCGACAGCGCGGGGGCAGCGGGTGTGGAAGCGGCATCCGGGCGGTGGTTTGCTAGGGCTGGGCACGTCGCCTTGCAGGATGATGCGTCGCCGCCGTCGGGCGGCGGCTGGGTCCGACACTGGCACAGCCGAGATGAGCGCCTGCGTGTAAGGGTGGAGCGGATTCTCGTACAGATCGTTTTTTTGCGCCAATTCGACCAGTTTGCCCAGATACATCACGGCGACCCGGTCGCAGATGTGACGCACCATGCTCAAATCGTGGGCGATGAAGAGGTACGTCAGCCCCAACTGATCCTGCAAGTCTTCCAGCAGGTTGATCACCTGTGCCTGGATCGAGACGTCGAGCGCAGAGATCGGCTCGTCGCAGACGATGAACGCCGGCTCAGAGGCCAGCGCGCGGGCAATGCCGATGCGCTGGCGCTGCCCACCGGAGAACTCGTGGGGGAAACGGTTGACGAGCCGAGGGCTGAGACCCACTAACGCCATCAGATTTCGCACCCGCTCGCTTCGCTCCTGCTCGTTATGGAACAATTTGTGCACTCGCAGAGGTTCGCTGACAATGGCATTGACCGTCCAGCGTGGGTTGAGGGACGCGAAGGGGTCTGGGAAGATCATCTGGGCCTTGCGGCGGATCGCCAGCATATCGGCGCCTTTCGCCGTCATGAGGTCCTGTCCATCGATGTGGACGGCGCCGGCGGTCGCCGGGTACAATCCCAGAATCGTGCGGCCGGCGGTCGTTTTGCCGCAGCCGCTTTCCCCCACCAAACCCAACGTTTCGCCCTGGGTGATGGTGAACGAGACCCCGTCCACGGCCTGGACGTTCCCGACCTGGCGTTGAATCAGGATGCCTCGGGTAATGGGGAAGTATTTGGTCAGGTTTTCTACCTCGACCAGCGGCCGGGCCACATCCGGCAGTGCAGTTGCACTGGTGCTATGATAGTATCATCTCAATAAACCGGGGCAAACTCGCTCGGGCCGGTCTCCTGACCGTGCCCGCTGTGGCTCGGTCGGGAGACCGGCCACAGCTCCCCAACTTATTGAGAAGATACCTATG
>DSAR01000034.1 GCA_011046405.1 Chloroflexota bacterium
CGCGCAACAGGGCACGACAGAACACCCTGCCTCACCAACAACCCGCCCACGCGGGCTGAGGGTAAGTTTACCTCAAGTTGTCCCTGTGCACCAATGCCGCCTGAGCATATTCTATACGAGGGCCTAAAGGAGTAGGGATATGAAAAAAGCTTATGCAGTCGTTTTGATTCTGTTGTCGGTACTAACGCTACTTTCACTGGCGCTCAACGGCGTGGTGATCTTTGGCCTGTCTAAGGCCCGGCAAATTGGGCTGGATGCTCAACAGGCCGCCTCCGACACGGTGGCGGATACCCGATCTCTCATTAAGGGGATCGAGAATGATACGTTTTCGTACACGCTGGAGGTGGCGCAGGAGATCCCCATATCGGCCCGTGTGCCTTTCCGGGAGGAGGTTTCGGTGCCCATCCGGACGACGATCCCCATCTCGACGACGGTGGTCATACCCATCCGGGCCGGGATCCTGGGCACCTTCGACCTGGACGTGCCTGTTTACGCGATGGTCCCCGTGAGCCTGGACGTCACGGTGCCCATCAGTCACACGGTCGATATCGAGACCACGGTGCCGCTGAATGTGGATGTGCCTATTGAGATCCCACTCTCCGATACGCCGTTAGTCGGGTATCTGGACGAATTGGATAGCGGGCTGGAGAGTTTGGAGATTTCGTTGGGTGGTCTGGGAAAACAGTTGCGGAATCCTCTGAATCTGAAGGAGTAGAAAGGCGATCTTCAACTAGGCCCTCGTTTGGGAAATTCTTCCTGGTGTGATCATGACATCTTGCACTGGTCGAAAGCTGGTGGGAGGTTATAATAATACCCTACTGGCGAAATTCCCGTACATTGAGCAGAGGTTCTGCGACACGGAAGTAGCCGTTTTTTATGACACTCGTCACTTTACAAGCAGGTTGGAAGATACTATGATAGGGGTACTGGTAGATTGGTAGACCGGTAGATTGGTAGACCGGTAGATTGGTAGACCGGTAGATTGGTAGACCGGTATATTGGTAGACCGGTATACCAATATACCGGTCTACCAATATACCGATATACCAATATACCGACATACCAACAGATAGGAGGTCAAATGGCAAAAGGGATGGTCGTCATTGATGAGGATCGTTGCAAGGGCTGTGGGCTGTGTGTGTCTGTGTGTCCCAACGATGTCCTGCAACTGGCGGAGGGACGATTTAATGCCAAAGGCTACCGGCCTGTCGAGGCCGTGAAGCCAGAGGAATGCATTGGATGTGTGTCATGCGCGATTATCTGTCCTGACGTCGTTTTTACCGTGTATCGACAACAGCGGAAGCCCAAACGGGCCGCCGCGACTGCGTAGGAGGTGCTAAAGAACATGGCAAAAGAATTGCTTGAAGGGAACGCGGCTATCGCAGAGGCTGCCATACGGGCCGGGATTGAGGCGTTTTACGGCTATCCCATCACGCCCCAGACCGAGATACTGGAGCATTTCTCCGAGCGCATGCCGGAGTTGGGGCGGGTTTTCTTGCAGGCCGAAAGCGAGATCGCTTCGATCAATATGGTGTACGGGGCGGCCTGTGCGGGCGCGCGGGTGATGTCGTCCTCTTCCAGCCCGGGCATTAGCTTGATGCAGGAGGGCATTTCCTACATCGCCTGTTCCGAGGTCCCGGCGGTGCTGATCAACATCATGCGCGGCGGGCCGGGCCTGGGCAACGTGCAACCCTCACAGGGGGATTATTTCCAGGCGGTCAAGACGGCCGGGCACGGGGATTTCCACATGATCGTCCTGGCGCCGGCCAACGTGCAGGAGGCGATCGATTACGTCGTCCTGGCCTTCGACCTGGCGGACAAGTATCGCACCATCGCCATGGTCGTGGCCGACGGCTCGATCGGGCAGATGATGGAGCCGGCCGAGTTGCCGCCCATGCGGCCGGTGCGCTCGCCGGAAGAGCGGGCCGATTGGGCGCTCACCGGCGCCAAGGGACGGGATCCCAATATCATCACCTCGCTCTACCTGGGCGCCGAAAAGCTGGAGGAGGTCAATCTCCGCTTACAGGCCAAGTTGAAAGAGATCGCTGCTAACGAGGTGCGCTGGAAAGAGTACGAGACCGAGGACGCCGATCTCCTGTTGCTCGCCTTCGGCACCGTCGGGCGCGTGTGCCAGACGGTCGTGCGCGAGGCCCGGGCGGAAGGGATCAAGGTGGGTCTCCTGCGACCGGTCACGTTGTGGCCGTTCCCCAGCGCTCGTCTGGCGGAATTGTCGGAGCAGGTGCGCGGCATACTGGTCGTGGAGATGAACGCCGGACAGATGTTGGAGGACGTGAGGTTGGCCGTCGAGGGCCGTTGCCCGATATCGTTCTATGGGCGGATGGGCGGCCCGGTTCCCCTGCCCGACGAGATCCTGCCGGAATTGGAAAAACTGGACGCCGAGACAGCGGCCGGGCGCGGATAAACTAGAGGAGGTTTGAAATGGCTATTGAAACGACACAAGTTGAAATTCCTGAAGATATGGAATTGGTTTACGCGCCGCCGGAGAGCCTGACCGAGGCTTATACCCACTATTGCCCTGGCTGCACCCATGGCGTGATTCACCGCCTGGTGGCCGAGGTGTTGGACGAACTGGACGTGCGAGAGCGAAGCATCGGCATCGCGCCGGTGGGCTGTTCCGTCCTGGCCTACAATTACTTCAACGTGGACATGGCCGAGGCGGCTCACGGCCGGGCGCCGGCCATGGCGACCGGCCTCAAGCGCGTCAGCCCGGACAAGGTGGTCTTCACCTACCAGGGGGATGGCGACCTGGCCTCCATCGGTATCGGGGAGATCGTCTACGTCGCCAACCGGGGCGAGCACTTCACCACTATCTTCGTCAACAACGCGATCTACGGGATGACGGGTGGACAGATGGCGCCGACGACGCTGCCCGGCCAGGTGACGACCTCGTCGCCGACGGGACGAGACGTGCAGGCTGCCGGTTTCCCGATGCACATGGCGGAACTGCTGGGCGGCTTGCCCGGCGCGGTATACGTGACGCGCCAGTCGGCCCTGGACGTGCGATCCATTCGAAAGGCCAAGCAGGCGATCAAGCTGGCGTTCCAGGCCCAGTTGGCCGGTCTGGGATTCTCGATGGTCGAGATCCTCTCGACCTGCAACATCAACTGGCACATGGGCGTCCAGGAAGCGATGGATTGGGCCAAGAAGGAGATGGTGGATTTCTACCCCCTGGGCGATACGAAGATGACGGACGAGGTCAAGGCGTTGAAGGAGGGTAAGTAACATGCAGCAAGAGGTCATCATTTCTGGTTTTGGCGGGCAGGGGACGCTTTTCGCCGGGCAACTTCTGGCTTACGCGGCGATGGACAATGGTTATCACGTGACGTGGATCCCCTCCTATGGTCCCGAGATGCGCGGCGGTAAGGCCCGTTGCACCGTCATCGTCGCCGACGAGCCGATCGGTTCGCCGTTGGTGCGGCGTCCGAGCGCGGCGATCGTGCTCAACCTGCCCTCGATGGAGGCGTTCGAACCGGCCATCAAGCCGGGCGGTGTGTTGGTGGTCAACAGTTCCCTGATCCCCCAGGAGAGCGAGCGGGACGATATCCAGGTGGTCTACGTGCCAGCCAGCGACATGGCGACGGAACTGGGCAACGTGCGCATGGCGAACGTCATCTGTTTGGCTGCGCTGATGGAGGCGACCGGCATCGTGCCGGTGGCAGCTATCGAGCAGGCGCTCGAGGATCACCTGCCGGAACGCCATCGCAAGCTATTGGGGATGAACAGGGAGGCGATTCGCCAGGGCGCGGCGATGGTAGAAAGCTAGGGAATTTCGGCCGGCCGATGCTCTTGGCGGCCGGTGTGGTAGACAATCAGGGTGTGTTTCATCTCAGTTGGCATACGCACCGCGCAAGACGTTTTATGCGTTAGCTAACGCAAGTGAAACACACCCGATTTATTTCGGGTGTGTGCCATTTCCTCGACTTTCTCTCTCGTTCTCTCGCGCCAGTTATCCAGCAACGCAATCTCTTTTAGGCTTAACTCGTCCTCTAATCGCTCGATCGCTTCGCACCCCAGGAAGTACCCGCTCTGGCTCCTTCCTTCGATCTCGTACCACGATCCAAAGAAGCGTCGCACCGCTCGTCCCTCGTCCATGGCGCTGAGGAACTCCCTCGCTAGCCGAACGCTATTCTCCTGGCACCAGCTCAGCCAGTTATCTTCCATGCCCATGTGCCAACTCTCCCGGCCCATGATCAGATGTTCGCACCGTTGTGCAAAACCTTCGGTGTAGAGTTGCCACCAGGGGCCTGTCCCCGGCGGCTTCTCTTCCTCCGCCCGCCAGTGGAAGTGCGCCAGGTGTCCCATCTCGTGGGCAAGGAGGCCTTTTAACGTCGGGGCATCGCACCAGCCGCACTCGGCGATGTTCTCCAGTCCCAAGAGGATCGCTGGCGTATCCTCGTACCGGGTGACCCAGCCTGCACCGCATCCAATCCCCACGTAGATCACGAAGGTCACGTCACACGCCATACCCAATGTTCGTTTGACTTCAACGCACATTGGCTCGCACAGCCCCAGTA
>DSAR01000388.1 GCA_011046405.1 Chloroflexota bacterium
GGCTATCGCACCGGATCCGTGGACCTCGGCGTGGTAAGAGACCAAGGGTTTTGCGCCGGGCAACGGTTCCAGCGGATCTGGCGCGGGCAGCCCCTCGCTCAATCCCTCGCCGCCCAGGAGCAGCGCCACCCTACATAGTATACATCCACTTACTTGTCAGGGAAAATGATTGTCCTATAAAAACACCACAATCCGTGGCATCACTCGAAGATTTTACCTCGCTAAATTTCTTCGTGAAATCGGCCTTTCACGCGGTAAACAGGTATCTTCTCAATAAGTTGGGGAGCTGTGGCCGGTCTCCCGACCGAGCCACAGCGGGCACGGTCAGGAGACCGGC
This sequence comes from Chloroflexota bacterium, assembly GCA_011046405.1. Classification (GTDB taxonomy): domain Bacteria; phylum Chloroflexota; class Anaerolineae; order B4-G1; family B4-G1; genus DSAR01. The sequence goes on from DSAR01000388.1 coordinate 338, forward strand.
CCGAGCGAGTTTGCCCCGGTTTATTGAGATGATACGTAAACAGCCTGTTTTGACCCCCCAAAAGGGCCGCTAAGGGGGGGTAAATTACCACGTTAAAATTCTTCAGGCCTAGCTAACCCTCGCTCATCCTGGCGCTTAACCGAAGAAAAAGGGCCTGTTGTAGAAAGCATCGACCCCTACGCCGCGCTCAATGCCAGCCGCATTGATCCCCTCCCCTCGCAGCACAGCACGCATTTCCTCTTGATGACGGCGACGCCCCACAAGGGCGATCCCGACAACTACCCGCTGCTCGTCAGTCTGCTTGGGCGACCAATGAAGCGACGCCACGGCGTGCAGCGACGACGAGATGGAGGATGACGCGGCCCTCTTCATCGCGCCGGGCCACTGGCTCTTCGAGGTGCTGACCGACTGGGTTGATCGAGGCCTGTGCGCCCGACCTGCGCCAGGGCGGTGTCTTCTGCGACCTCCAACCCGCGTCCGAGCGGCCATATCTGATCTGGTTCGCGCGGAGCCAGATCCGGGACGGGCTGGACCGGCGCGCAGGCGACCTGCTGGCGGCGGTTGAGCACCGGGCGGATGAGGAGGCGGTCACGCCGCGACCGTCGGAGATCCTCGATGGATTCGAGGTGGGCGAGGTCGGGGAGGACGATGTGCGCCAAGTGCAGCCGATGCTGGCAGTCCAGGATGGGGTCATCGACCAGTGCGTGCGGTGGCGCTTCCTGCGGTCCTGGTTGAGCAGCAGGAGGAGAAGCGCGAGGCGCTGGCGCGGGACCGGGCGTTTCTGACCGAGGGTCTCACCGGGCTGGCAGAGTACCTAAGCGAGGCCGCGGTCGATGCGTTCTCTGATGGGGACATCGAGATGGGAAGCGACCTGACGGATCAGGCCGAGCGGGCGCGACAGCGGCTAGGCAAACTCCAGGACGACATGGGCCGCGCCGGGCGCCTGCTGATGACTGTCCCAGAGGTGTTGGGCGTGGCGTTGGTGCTCCCCGCGCCGCTGGAGATCGAGGTGGAGACGGATGACGGCGTGACCCGCTTGCTGATGCGGCGCGACGACGCAGTAGAGCAGGCGGCGATGGACGCGGTGATGGCGTACGAGCGGCAGCGGGCCCGATTCCCCAAGGACGTCCACCAGGGAGAGTCGTGGGACATTGAATCATACGATGCGCAGGGCCAGTTAGTGCGCTACATCGAGGTCAAGGGGCGCGGGCCGGAAGACGCCGATGTGGTGACGATGACCGATCCTGAGTGGGAGGCAGCACGACGGTTGGGGGAGCAGCACTGGCTTTACATCGTGCGGCTGGGGGACGGGATGCTGGTAATGATTCAGAATCTGTATGCCAAGTTAGAGCCACGTGAACTCAAGCGATGGCTCGTGCGCATCACAGACGCCAAGGGGCACGGAGAGACAGTCTCTTTTGTTGATGACTGATGCAGGCTGTGCAGCGCTTGCAAACTTGTAGACTGGCCTGCTCGCGGTTATAATAAGCAAACTATAATAGTCTGATTGTTATTTCATAAGGAAGATGGGGCGATCTATGTTTGTGAACCGCGAACGTGAACTGACGCAGTTGAACCAATTTGTCGAGCAGGAAGGCGCCCATTTCGTCATCGTCTACGGACGCCGTCGGGTGGGAAAGACCACGCTTCTCACAACCTGGGCCGACCGGAGCGGCCTGCCGACGCTCTATTGGGTCGCCAAACGTGACCCCAAAGAGGCGTTGATGGCCGATCTGGCCCGCACCATCTATGCCTGGGAAAGGGATCTGGATTACACCGACGTGGAGATCAGGCCGCAGAGCTGGGAAGCCGTACTGCGCATGATGGCCCAGGCGGTGGGAGCGCAGCGCGCGATCGTGATTCTCGACGAGTTGCCCTACGCGCTGCGACAGGACGCCGGACTGGGTTCACACATCCAAGCTGCTTGGGATCACCTGTTCAAGGACAGCCAGATTATGCTCTTCCTGGCAGGCTCACACGTCGGCATGATGACTGACCTAATGGCCTACCAGTCGCCACTGTATGGCCGTATGACTGGTCAGTTTCCACTGTTTCCGCTTTCATTTGCCACCCTACAAGAGTTCCTGCCGCAGTACGACGTACGCAAACGGTTGGCCGTGTATACCATCCTGGGCGGCGTCCCCGCCTACCTGGAGCGCTGGGATGACGGGGACACGCTCGCCGGCAACGTGACGCGACTTTTCTTGCAGCGCACCGGTTGGTTCCACAATGAACCCCTGGTGCTGATCAGCGACTTGACCCAGCGCGAGACGGTCAGCTATGAGGCGATTCTGAAGGCGATTGCAGATGGACGCCATACCCGTGACGATATCGCGGCCTTCACGGCCATCCCGTCGCCCTCCCTGAGTCATTACCTGCCGCGCCTGCTGGACCTCAAGTTGATCGAACGGCGCGTTCCCGTCACCGTGCCATTGGACAAGATCAAAACGAGCCGGCACAGTCGCTACTATCTGGGCGATCCCTTCCTGCGCTTCTATTACCGTTTCGTCGATCCCAACCTGCACTTGGTCGAACGCGGCCTGACGCACCGACTGTGGCAGATGATGGAGGACAACTTCCGCGCCTTCGTCGCTTTGACCTTTGAGGATGTCTGCCGTGATTGGGTGCTGAAGCAGGCCCAGACCGGGAGGCTCCCTTTCGCGCCGGACAACGTGGGCAGCCATTGGTCGAAAGAGGTCCAGGTGGACGTGGCGGCGATTGCCTGGCGCGAGCGGCAGATTCTGCTGGGCGAGTGCAAATGGGGCGATCACCCGCTCGGCCGATCCGTGGTTGTGGAGTTGATCGAGGAGAAGACGGAGAAGGTGCTGCGTGACTTGCCGGATGATGGGGAGGAGTGGCAGGTGCATTATGCCTTCTTCGCCCGCTCGGATTTCACCGCAGCCGCCCGCGCCGAGGCCGAGGCGGTAGGAGCGCAGTTGGTGGATCTGGCACGCTTGGATGCAGATTTGCGGCAAGTATCAGCCAGATAAAAATTGCGCACTGGCAGAATTTTGACTGGAGGTTATGTGATGCAACTGGAGAACTATTTCGAGTTCGTGGGATCGGAGAAACTCGATCCGCAGTCCAGCACGATCATCCGCATCAAGGGCCATCGCATCGGCATTGAGCACGTGCTGGCGTATTATCGCGAGGGGTACGCGCCTGACGAGATCGCCGAGGAGTTTCCGGGCCTGAGCTTGGAGAAGATCTACGCCACGATTACGTACTATCTCTCGCATTACGCTGAGGTAGAAGCCTACCTGACCCGCCAGCGAGAACGCGGCGAGCAGGCTTATGAGGAATGGGCCGATAGCCCATCGCCGCTGGTAAAGCGCCTGCGGGACATCCGGGCGCAAAAACTGCAAGGAGCCCGGGTGTGAAGGTGTGTTTTCTTCTTGATGAGAACCTGACCCCGCGCTTGAAGACGGCCCTGCGCCGCTATGACCCGGCAATTGATGTGCTGCAAGTGGGTGATGAGGGTGCTCTGCCTCTGGGGGCCCTCGACCCTGATATTTTGCGCTATCTCGAAAACCACCAGCGCCTGCTGGTCACGGACAATCGCAGCACGATCCCCTCTCATATCGAGGAACACGCAGCCGAGGGAGGCCATCATTGGGGAATCATCTGGACGCGGCCTGGTATGCGGATAGGGCCGTTGGCAGAGGCGCTCTATTTGATATGGGTGGCCAGCGAGGCCGATGAGTGGCTGGATCGCACAGAGTAGATACCGTTCTGATGAAAAAACGTTACATCGAAGACGTCCTCCCCCTGGGAGAGCTAAACAAGACCGCCCGTAAGCGAAGCGGCGGTGGCGGGATCGGGTCGCTCAACGCGATGCACCCCTACTTTGCCCGGCGCCCCCTCACCGCCTCCCGCGCGATGACGCCGGAGTCCATCCTCGGCACGCGGGGGGATCTGGAGCAGCGGGCGAGTCGCTGGACGGAGACGCATCGCAGGGAGAAGGAGCCGGAGGTCAAGCAGTTGGGGTTGTGGGAGAGAGGAGAATCAGATGAACAAGCGTAGACATCCCAAGAAAGAAGCGCGGCCCGTTCAAACCACCATGTTTTGGCTTCACGGACTCGCCGCTCTGGGCGACGAACGGTGGGAAGAAGCCATCAAAGCCTTCCAGCAATTCTTGGATACGGTCATTGATGACGAGGACCGACTAATGGCCTGCTAC
>DSAR01000119.1 GCA_011046405.1 Chloroflexota bacterium
CCTCATCCTCATCCTCATCCTCGTCCTCGTCCGGCAGATCCTGCCCCAACTGCGCAAACAGCGGGTACATCTCGCTGACCGGTTCCACGTAGCGGAAGACATCGTCTTTTTGCAAAGCGCGCCGCCACGCTTCGACCGCCGTCTCTCCCCCCTGGACGGTTTCCCAGAAGATCGTCTGCCCGAAGACCGCCGCCAGCCCCTCGACCGCTGCCTCGTATGCCTGTTCAGCCTCGTCGTCGCGCCCCATCGCGCCTGCCACGCGCGCCCGTAACAGCGCCATCCACGGCCTGAAGCGCTCGTTGACAACAACCGTTTGCTCGCGCGCTTCTACGGCCTGCAACGCCATCTCCGCCTGTGCAATTTCCCCCGCCTGCACCAGCAGGCTCCCCCGTCTCAGCGCGTCAGCAAGCCACAGGCCGACTTCGTCCAGATCCTCCGCCAGCGCCAGCCGCGCCTCCAGCGCCCGAATCGCCTCCCCCGTGTCATTGCTCAGCGGCGTGGCCCGCATCACCTGCAACCGCGCTCTCTCGGGTGATGCCTGTCCCGCCTCCCACCGCGCCCGCGCTTCCGCCGCGCGCTCCTCGCTTGCCAGGCCCTCCCCAGACGCCCGTACCTGCTCGCTCAACTTCCATGCCTGGAACAGCAGATCGTCGCCCGCGTCCAGTTGTGCCAGTTGTTCCCACAGGCCTTCCTGCCCCACCCTCGCCGCCGCATCACCCAGGCGGCCCAGAGCCAACAGGGCCTCCCCCTCAATCAGCGTTGCCTTGAGCCACGCTCGACCGCGCGCATTCCCCTCGCGCACCTTGCTCGCCAGCCGTAGCGCGTCTCCCGCCTGTCCCAGTTTCAGCCGGGACCGCGCCGCTCGCAAGAGGCCATCCAGCCGATCCTCTTCTTCTGTCGCCCCCTCCCAATACGCCTCAAACGTCGCGCCGTCGCTGACCGATAGATACGGCCCCACCCAGTGGGCGTACGCCTCCAACATCTCGTCGTGCTTTCCCTCGCTGGCGTAGAGTATCCCTTGCGCGATCTGCGCCAAACGCTCGCTCAACGCTTCCAAATCCTCGTCCTTGGCCGCTTCCTGCGCCACGCCCAGGTAATAAGCCGCGAAGCGCTCCCGCCACACCGCCAAGTGTTCGTCCGTCAAGCTCTGTTCTAATGCGTAGCGATGCACCAGGCTGTGCATCTCGTACACGCCTCCGCCAGGACTCTCCACCAGCCCCACCTGCATCAGTTGCCGCAGCCGGTGACGCACGTTTCCCTCGCTAATTCCCAGGACCGCCGCCACCTCCCCCACATCGAAGCGCGGCAGGCACACACCCAACGCGCGGAACAACGTCCGCCCCTCCTCATCCAGGCGCCGATAGCTCAACTCGAACGTCACCCTCACACTCCTCTCCTTGCGCGCTTTGACGTGTAATGTGTCCAGCAAATGCGTCCGCAGATCGCTCACGAACCCGCTCAATCCACTTTCCCAGACCCCGATGTGGTTGCCGATGTGGAGCGCCAGGGGCAATCCGCCCACCACGTCAATCACCCAGGCCAGGTCTTCCTCGCTCACGTCCACCGCCACGTCTCTCGTCAGGAGCGCGTGTGCTGCCTGCGACGCCAGCCCGGTCAATCGCCACGTCTGGCTGTCCACCCGCGAGCCTGCCAGGCCCGCGCTCCGCGTCGTCACCAGTAAGCGCCCCGCCGGGGGCAGGAGATCGGCCCACCGGTCCAGGTCGATCCCCTCCCCGACGCCGTCCAACACGAGCAACACTCGCCCCCCCTTCGCCCGCAACGCCTCTCGCACGATATGCCGATGATCGTCTGCCTGCGCGGCTCGTTCTCCCCCTGCCTCCCAGGCCAGCCGCCGGAGTCCTCCCCGTTCGCCCTCCCGCGTCACGTCCACCCAGAAGACGTGGCCCCGATAGTGCGCGCCCACCGCGCGCTGTCGGACCACGCGGATCGCCAACATCGTCTTCCCTACCCCGCCCACGCCCCGGATGATGCCCACCGGCTCCACCGATGGACGCTTGTCCAGCAGCCAGGCCGTCAGCGCCTCGATCTCCGCCGCCCGTCCCACGAAGCGCTTCTCATCCAGACGCGGCACCCCGGGCATCTCCCACGCATCGCTCGCTACGTACCTCAGCGCTTCCAGCCATTCCGCTTCACTCATCTCCCAACCCACCTGGGCAACCAAGGAGCGCAGCGCTTTCTCGCTGGTGCACTGTCGGCCCAGGAATCAGGCGACGGCCAATCGCGTCCGGTCTGACATTAGCCCATGTGAATAGCTCAACGCACGGTTCACCGTAGCTGCAGACACGTCCAACGCCTGCTCTTGGTCGCGTTGTGTATACAACCCACACGTTTGGAAGATACGTTCCAGGGCTTGGATTTCTTGCTCCTTCTGTCGCTCTTTTCCCTCTCGTGCCATCATTCCCCCGGGTTTTACTCAAATTGTTTCAAATGAAACGCCCGTGAAACGGGTATGAAACGCTTGTGAAACATTTGTCTGTGGTATACTTCCCTAGTGCAGGCGTCCTGCGTTTTCCACTGTTTCTGGACACTGCGAACCGGTTCGTCAGTGTCCTCCACATTTTTTCAGGAGGACATAAAATGACGAAAAAAAAGTAAAAGCTCGGCCCAGCGTCGCAAGCCCAAGACCGACGGAAGGCGTGAATCGCAGCAACAATCAAAACAGCACGATCGCGAGCCAAAGACATTGCAGGCGGCTCGCTTGACGCTCAAAGGCGTCTTGCAGCGCTAATCCTATCAGAAGGCTGGTGATTGGAACAACACCGGCCTCCTGATAGACCACATTATACCACATCCTGGCAGCCATTCACCGAGATGCCCGCCAAGCAATCGACGTTATTTACCAGAGGGTTTGATTATGGTTATGCAGTTCACAGCCGAGGACATCGAGCCATACTCACCAACCCGGTCTACACCGGAATGGGGCCTTTCCCCGATCTCATCGACGAAGAGACGTGGCTGGACGTCAACGTGGCAATCATCGCCGAGGAGGGCGCGCCGGAGGCGATATGGCGCGTGTTGGCGCAGTTTGAGGAGGCGTTCCCCGACGCTCCGCCACTCAACGCCGGGGCTTACGTCCGGCAGGCAGATCGCGCGCCCCGCGACGCTCTCCGATGTCTGTTGCGCGACATGCACCGCGCGGCGGAAGCGCCCTGTGATCAAGAGCGCATCGATGCCTTTTTGCGCATCATTGCCCTGAATATCAACCCAGCTTGACACGATTCCCTGGTGTGCAGGAAATCCGACGATTTAAGCGCCCTCCTCAAACCATTTATGCAAGGAGTCTCAAATGAAGACATTATCCAGTGACAAGATTCAACCTAAGTCAAGATCGCTACCTGACGACAACGAACTTGCCCACTTATTCCGTATCATGATGACTACAGCGATGCCCGAGCGCCCGACCTCCCCCATCCAAGAACCGGTTAATCCACGCAAGGCTTTGTATAAGGCAGTCGACAACCTTGATGACAGAGACTGCTTGATGCTTTGCCGCGTGGCGGAGATACTGATGCTCACCCCCTTAGATCCGCAGATCCGCACTTCCACGAAACAATGATCGAAGCGCAAAAACCTGTAACCGAGTTGCCTTGAATGACCAGCGACTTATTCTCCGCTCGATATTGCACTGACGGTATCTCTGAAACCAGCGTCAGGATCTAACCGGTGAAATTCTCGTTATTGAACAAGGATTCGCCCCCAACTCTTTCCTTTTAGCGCCAGCTGGAAGCGCAACGGCTTTTGGCAAGTTAGGGCCTTAACCAATAGGATCCTTGCACAGCAAGCAAGCATGTGGCGGTCAACGGTTCCCTTTTGGCTCTAGCTTGTTCAGGTTAATGCCTAGCCAGTGAAATTCTTGTTTTTCGTGCAAGAATTTTGTATACGAGGCGCTCCTTATAGGTTCCGGCTCGTCCGGGATAGGTAAAGCAAATAGAGAGGCCCCGCCAACGTATCGACGAGGCCTCTCCGCTGTTCAGTGATGATCGCTCCACCTCACAATCGCCAATTATCCACCGGTGAGGCTTTCCTGTGAGCCTTGGCGCAATCGGCCCGCACGATATTGAGATAACGCTCGACCATCTCCAGGTCGGAATGTCCCAGCAAAATCCGCAACGTGAAAACGTCACCATCATTTCTCAGGTAATTGATGGCGAAGGTGTGCCGAAAGCGATGGGGATGAACGTTCGAGACACCCGCCCGCTCGTCGATCCGCTTCACCAATCGGGAGAGGTAACGCGGCTTCAGAGGCCGGGTATCGTCCTGATGGCCGACGACGAAGAGCGGTTCGTCTGGATCCGTATCGTCAAGGCGCATCGTCATATAGCGCCAGATGGCCTTCGCGGTCCGCTTCCCCAGTTGAACGATACGCTCCTTCTTGTCCCGCCCCCTCCCTTTCCCTCGAACGTGCAGCGTCCTTCCTTTCAGATCGATGTCCTTGATACAGATATCACACAACTCAGAGCGACGAACACCGGTGTCGAGCAATAGCAAGATGA
>DSAR01000146.1 GCA_011046405.1 Chloroflexota bacterium
ATGACGCTCCCGCCGACGTGGACGCCTCAGCCCACCAGCACCCCCGCGCCCGGCATGACGCTCCCGCCGACGTGGACGCCGCGGCCCACGAGCACGATGTTCCCGGCCCCTACGCCGTCGCCCACCAGCACACTCACTAGCACGCTCACGGCCACGGCCACGACCGATTAGGCCCCGACCCAAAGTAGGGCGGGTTTCTTACCCGCCATTAAGGAGAAACATGGAAGCACTCAATTACAAAATTCATCTGGCCCCCGACCTGACCCACTTTAATTTCACGGCCCACACCGAGATCGAGATCGCCCTCGACGGCCCCACGCGAGAGATCACCCTGGACGCTAACGGTCTGACGTTCCAACGGTGCAGCTTGCGCCAGGGCGATGAGACCTTCGAAAGCCATTTCACCGTCGATCCCGACCGACAGGCGGTGACCGTGCACCTGCCTAAAGCGATGGACGGTGAAGTCACGCTGACTTTCGATTACACTGGCATCCTCAACGACATGCTGGCTGGATTTTATCGCAGCAAATACGAGCACGATGGGGAGGCGAAATACATCGCCATCACCCAGTTCGAGGAGCGGGAGGCGCGACGGGCCTTCCCCTGTTTCGACCATCCGGCCAAGAAGGCCACGTTCGACGTCGAGTTTCTCATCGACGAACATCTGACCGGCATTTCCAACACGCCCATCGCGGAGGAAGTGGCGCAAGGGGAGGGCAAGAAACTAGTGCGTTTCGAGCGCACGCCCAAGATGTCCACCTACCTGTTGTTCTTCGGCGTCGGCGAGTTCGAATTCATCGAGGATGATTCGTCGCGTACCCTCATCCGGGTGGCTGCGACGCCGGGCAAGGTCCAATACGCCGACTTCGCGCTCCAGATGGGCCGCAAGGCGTTGGATTTTGGCGAGACTTACACCGGCATCGACTTCCCCATCGCCAAGTGCGATCACATCGCCGTGCAGGATTTCGCCTTCGGGGCGATGGAGAACTACGGGGCAATTGCTTACCGCGAAAACCTGCTGCTGGCATATCCAGGGATCACGTCCAAGGCCAACTTGATCGACATAGCCACCGTCATCGCCCACGAGACGTCCCACATGTGGTTTGGTGACCTGGTCAGCCCGGCTGAATGGAAATATCTCTGGTTGAACGAATCCTTCGCTACCTACTTCACCACCGTCATCACCGATCATTATTATCCGGCGTGGCAACTCTGGGATGATTTCGTCATCGAGACGACCCTGCCGGGCATGGAACGAGATTCCTTCGCCCACACCGTGCCTATCGAATTGCCGGGTGAGCAGGTCGCGCAGATCGACGCTTCGAGCGCGCCCCTCATCTACAACAAAGGGGCGGCCATCATCCGCATGCTGGCTGTCTATCTGGGCGAGGAAAAGCTGAAAGATGGCATCAACTACTTCCTCAATCGCTTCAAGTTCGATAGCGCCACCTCGCAGGACTATTGGGTGGCCTTCGAGGAGGCGACCGGTGAACCGGTGCAGCAATTCGCCGAGTCCTGGATCTACCAACCAGGTTATCCCATCGTGACAGCCCGGCTTGAGGGGGATGCGTTGACCCTGGCGCAACAACGTTTCACCTTCTCCGTGCAGGAATCAGATCAATTATGGATGATCCCGATCAGCGTCGATTTCTATCTGGACGATGGGCGTGTGGAGCGGCGCGACGCATTGCTGGACGGGGCGCGTCTAACGTTGCCCGTCCCGGCGGGCGTAAGGGCCTTCAAACTCAACGTCGGGCAGACCGGTTTCTACCGCGTGGCGTACGAGCAGGCGATGCTGGATCGGTTGGGGGAGATGATCCAGGCCGGGGAACTCTCTGCCGTCGATAGCTTCGGCGTCGAAAACGATCTCTTCGCCCGCGTCAGGCGTGGCGATTACGCATTGGACGATTACCTAAACTTCGTCGAGCGCTACCTGGGGCAGGAAACTCGCTACCTGCCATTGCTCGATATGACCCATAATCTGATGCGGCTGCACCAGCTTTCGGCCCGGCGTCGGGCGCGCGTGAGCCAGATGGGGCGTCAGGTTTTGGGACACGCCCTTCAATTGCTGGGTCTCACGCCAGCGGATGACGAGGCGGTACAGACTGCCAAACTTCGCGAGGCCTTATTGTGGCCTGCTTTCGTCTTTGCTTCAGAGGCCGTGCAGGCATTTGGCGAGACCCAGTTTGAGGCGTTGCTGGAAGGGGCGGATGTACACGCAGATGTACTTTCCGGTGTGCTCAGGATTGGTGCAGCGACAGACGAGCGAGCGCCGGCCTATCTCCTGGACAAAGTCCAATCGGCCGATACGTCGGAGACGGAGAAAAGGACGGTTTTGTATGCTTTGGCCTGTTTCCAGGAGGAGGATAAACTAAGACAGGCCCTGGCCTGGAACCTGGACATCATTTCCAAGAAGAACCGGGCTTACCTATTGGGAGATATTGCGAGGAACCCCGTCGCCGTCACTTTCCTGTGGCCATGGTTCCTGGAGCATTTCGACGAACTGAGGCAACTGCATCCCCTGCACCTGAGACGCGCCATCGCCAGCATGGTGCCGCCGTCCGGTGTCGGTCGAGAGGACGAGGTCGAGGCCTTTTTGGCCCAACTCGTGGAAGAAGACGAGACCGCCCTGCCCGTCGTGAACCTGACGCTTGACCGTCTGGCGCTCTATGCTCGGCTGGAACGCATCTAGCGTTTGTCAGACACCTTGCTCATTGTAGAAACACGAGTAAGCGTTGGCGTAACGCCCGGTCGGAATTTGTAACCCCGACCGTTGGGACTTATAGCCGGAATCGCTTTTATTTGCGCCGATTAGGGTTGCAGCTCCCTTTGAGCACGATACTCGAACGCTTACAAATTTAAGAGATCTTCATTACCGGACATCTCTGGATCACGAATGACACGAATTATCACTAATCTTTGGGTTTTTCGTGTTGATTCGTGCAAACCTGTCCTGAGCGTAGTCGAAGGATTCGTGGCTAAGCTCTCACCGCGACCATGATGCGAAATCCCAAAGAGCCCTAATTGTGAAAAAAAACGTGGAATTCGACCATTCGTGTGATTCGTGATATAAAATCAGGCGCTTGACACGAAGGTCGGGCAGTAAAAAGAGACCGGGTTTCACGAAGAAACTCGGTCTCTTGACGTCTAAAATAGTTCAAAACAGACGCAGTGACTGGCGCCTAGTAGCGCAGTATAGCACCCACACCGAACTCCTTGACCTTGGGATGATCATCCACGACCTCTACCTGACCACCATCCTCGATGACTTTGGTGACCAACGCCTCGGCCGCGTCGGGAATTTCCGCAAATTCACCGCTGCAGAAAGGACACGTCTCTAGTGAGTGATCGGTGATATAGCCACAATGCTGGCATCGGTAGCCTGACTCGTGATAATCGCGATCGATCACCAGCGTTTGGATACGTCCTTCGTGGGCTGCTCCCAGCGTATCGGCCAGGCGGATGACGCCTCCCCGTCCTTTAGCCGCGGCCGTGAACACCGCATCGACCAACTCTTCCTCCCGCGTTTGCTCGACTTGTTCTAGGATTTCCATGGATTGAGCGCGGATCTCTGTTTCGGGTGCATTCATATCGGCGTTGAACGTACCAATGATTTGATCCTGCAATGTTTTGGGTAATTCCTCCCGGAACTGGGCTACTGTTGGCTCGGCGCCAGCGAGGATGATGCGTTGGGGCGTGTGCCTGCGACAGAATTTTTGGGTGACCTTGGCCGTCTCCCGTAGATTGCGTTTGACCGTCTCGTCTTCGTGTTGGCTCGAAACCGGGTCTCCCCCTCGGCGTCCATACCCACCCGACGAACCGCGTCCGCGTTTCAGTCGTCGCACCTCATCGCCCGCGAATGTCTCGCTGTCGTGTAGTTCTCCCATCTCGAACAGTAGGAATTTGGCGCCCTGTCGGTCAACTTGTATGACAGCACAACTGCCATATGCATCCAAGAGAGCGGCTAAGGGCGAGATATAAGGTTGGCGGGCGACGGTCACCCCAGAATTAACAGGAATAGCTAACGAGTAGGTGTGCCAGAAATCTTCTGCTTTATTGGAGAAGACAACGACCCCACGACCTGACCAATCGTATTCGTGCTCGAAAAAACGTTTGACAGCCTCTATATCCTCTGAGTCGGCAGACCCTTCTGCCTGTTTTAACATCTGTCGTAAAGCCAGCTTATATTCCTCAGTCGTGTGTTCTGTTGGGTCTACGTTCAGGTAGACGCTTAAGATAGGCGTCTCGGTCCGGACTGCCGCTAGTTCGCGCAAGGTATCTTGTTTGAACATCAGTTTTCCCCTTTCTACTTTTAGCCAACAGTTGGATACAATGACCGCATTCTGCTCGATCTTCCTGAGATCCTAACCTGGACGAAGCCGCTGCGCTTCCAAGCCAGAACCAAAAAGGAACGTTGATTGCCAAATTCTTGCTTGCCGTGCAAGGATTCTATGGGTTAGGCCCTAACCTGGCAGAGCCAGAACCAAAAAGGAACG
>DSAR01000565.1 GCA_011046405.1 Chloroflexota bacterium
CTCCTGACCGTGCCCGCTGTGGCTCGGTCGGGAGACCGGCCACAGCTCCCCAACTTATTGAGAAGATACAGCAGTTACATCTTTTCATAACCAACTCTGAACAAGTCAATTAACGTGGAGGTACTAAACAATGTCATTTTCCAACGAAGCGTCAAGCTTCGACTTCAAGGCAACGGTTTCGGACAATCGCCTGGTCGGGCTATGGCGGATGTTGGCCGGGTTCCGCTGGCCTTACCTGGGCGCGGTGGTGGGCGTGGGGCTAGCGGCACTCCTGCGGACAGGCAACTCGCTGTTACTGCGCTACTTCGTGGACGACGTGCTGCAACGAGAGTCGTTCGGCAGCGTCCTCCCCTGGATCGGGTTGAGTTTCGTCGCCCTGGCGTTGGGGCAGGGACTGTTCTCCTTCCTCAGCGGCCGGTGGGCGGCTGGCACGGCCGAGGGTGTGAGCCGGCGCCTGCGCGACTACCTGTATGACCACATCCAGCGGCTATCGTTCACCTATCACGACCAGACCCAGACCGGCGAGTTGATCCAGCGGGCGACCTCGGACGTGGACGCGATCCGCCAGTTCTTCGCCGACCAGGCCATCGGCGCCGGGCGCATCGCGCTGCTCTTCGTCGTCAACTTCGCGGCCCTGTGGGTTCTGAACGCGCGGCTGGCGCTGCTCTCGGTGCTCGTGGTGCCCTTCATCGTCGTGATGTCGCTGTTCTTCTTCCGGAAGATCTCGGACGCCTACGAGGCCCTGCAGGAGCAGGAGGCCCAGCTTTCGACGACGCTCCAGGAGAATCTGACCGGCATGCGGGTGGTCAAGGCCTTCGCCCGGCAGGCTTACGAGTCTGAGAAGTTCGACCGGGACAACTGGGAGCGCTACGAGCGGGGCCGGCACCTGTTGATGCTGCACTCGTTCTTCTGGCCGACGTCGGACATCCTCTGCGGCGCCCAGATGTTGTTCGGCTTTTTCACCGGCGCGGTCATGGCGCTGGAGGGCACGATCTCGGTCGGCACGTACGTGGCGGCGACCGGGTTGATCATCTGGCTGATCTGGCCGATGCGCAACCTGGGCCGCTTGATCGTGCAGATGTCCACCGGGATGGTCTCCTACAAGCGCGTGATCGAGCTGGTGGCCGAGGAGCGGGAACCTCTGGACGATGGCGTCTGCGCGCCGAGCGCGGTGCGGGGCGAGGTTGCATTCCAGGCCGTCTCCTTCGGGTACGAGGATGGCGACGGCGCGGTGCTCCGGAACATCAGTTTCCGCTGCCGGCCGGGGCAATCGGTGGCGCTCCTGGGTTCGACCGGGTCGGGCAAGACCAGCCTGGTCAACCTGTTGCCCCGCTTCTACGCGTACACCGGCGGCGACGTGACGCTGGACGACACGCCGCTGACCGCGTACTCGCGGCGTTACCTGCGCCAGCAGATCGGGATCGTGGAGCAGGAACCGTTCCTGTTCTCGCGGACGATCCGGGAGAACATCACCTATGGGGTGGGGCGCGACGTGTCGGATGAGGAGGTCACGGCGGCGGCCCGGGCGGCGGCGATTCACGACGTGATCGAATCGTTCCCCGACGGGTACAACACCCTGGTGGGCGAGAAGGGCGTCACCCTCTCGGGCGGGCAGAAGCAGCGCGTGGCCATCGCGCGCACGCTGTTGAAGGATCCGCGCATCCTGATCCTGGACGACGCTACGTCGTCGGTGGACACGGAGACGGAGGGTGAGATTCGCCAGGCGTTGGAGCATTTGATGGACGGTCGGACGACGTTCATCATCGCCCACCGCATCCAGAGCGTGATGGACGCCGACCTGATCCTGGTGCTCGACCAGGGCCAGGTCGTCCAGCGCGGCACGCACGAGGGCCTGATGGCCGAGGGCGGGATCTACCGCCAGATCTACGACGTGCAGGCGCGGATCGAGGACGAGTTACAGCAAGAGTTAGGCGATGATGGTGATTACGATGATTCGCCGGTCCCGCAATCCCCCGAGGTATGGGAGGACGCGCGGGAGAAGGGGCTATCTCATGTCGCAGTATGAATTTGAAGAAGAAGAGTTTACGACGCAGTTCAACGGCCAGACGGTGCTGCGCATCCTGGCCCAGGCCAGGCCCCACTGGCCGTGGCTGGTGGGGTTCCTGGTGGCCATCTCACTGGTGTCGGGGTTGGATTCCTACTTCACCTACCTCAGCAAGCAGATCGTGGACCTGGGCATCATCGCCGGCGACCGGGAGACGTTGACGCAACTGGTCACCCGGTATGGGCTGTTGATCGGGGTCCAATCGGCGGGCGTGTTCGGTTTCATCTACCTGACCGGCGTGCTGGGGCAGCGCATCCGCTACGATCTGCGCAAGAAGATGTTCGATCACCTGCAGGCGCTCTCGTTCTCCTACTTCGACCGGACGCCGGTGGGGTGGATCATGTCGCGGGTGACGTCGGACGCCAACCGGATCGCCGAACTGGTGACCTGGGGGTTGCTCGACGTGACCTGGGCGGTGATGAACATCGGCACGGCGATCTACTTCATGATGAACATCAACTGGCGCCTGGCGCTGATCGTGTTGGTCATGATCCCGGTGCTGGTGACGGTGGCGTCGGTGTTCAAGAAGCACATCATCGTCCAGTACCGCAAGGTGCGCAAGATCAACTCCAAGATCACGGGCGCGTACAACGAGAACATCCAGGGCGTGCGCGTGATCAAGGCCCTGGGCCGGGAGGAGGAGAACCTGCGCGAGTTCGGCGAGTTGACGGGCGAGATGTACCGGGCGGGGTACCGGGCGGCGTGGCTTTCGGCCCTGTTCCTGCCGGTGGTCCAGATCATCAGCGCGTTCGCCGTGGGCAGCGTGGTCTGGTACGGGGGCCTGCAGGCCGAGATCGGCGGGCTCACCATCGGTGGCATCCAGGCCTTCATCTCGTACATCACGTTCATGATGTGGCCGATACAGGATATGGCGCGGGTCTACGCCGAGATGCAGCACGCCATCGCCTCGGCCGAGCGGGTCTTCTCGCTCATCGACGCCGTGCCCGAGGTGGCCGACCGGCCGGGCGCGGTCGATCCGGGCACCATCCGGGGCGACATCGTCTTCGATCACGTGGATTTCTGGTACGAGGAGGACAAGCCGGTGTTGCAGGACTTCTGCCTGACGGTGCGGCGGGGCGAGACCATCGCCCTGGTCGGGCCGACAGGCGGGGGCAAATCGACCATCGTCAACCTGGTCTGTCGCTTCTACGAGCCGAAGCAGGGCGTCATTCGCTTCGGCGGGCGCGATTACACCGAGTTGAGCCTGCACGCGATCCAGTCCCGTATCGGCGTGGTGTTGCAGACGCCGCACCTCTTCTCCGGCACGATCCGGGAGAACATCCGTTACGGCCGGTTGGAGGCGAGCGACGAGGAGATCGAGGAGGTGGCCAGGTTGGCCGGCGCTCACGATTTCATCGTCACGCTGGACAAGGGGTACGACGAGGACGTCGGCGAGGGCGGCGGGTTGCTCTCGGTCGGCCAGAAGCAACTGGTCAGCCTGGCGCGCGCGGTTTTAGCCCGGCCGGAGATCTTCATCATGGACGAGGCGACCAGTTCGGTAGACACGCTGACCGAGGCGTTGATCCAGCGGGGCATGGACGAGCTGATGAAGGACCGGACCAGTTTCGTCATCGCCCACCGGCTCTCGACCATCAAGCGGGCCGACCGGATCGTCGTCATCGAGGACGGGCGGATCGCCGAGACGGGCACCCACGCCGAGCTGCTGCGCCAGGAGGGCCACTACTACCGCCTGTACACGAAGCAGTTCCGCCACGAGCGGGAACAGACGTACGACGTGTTCAAGTCGCTCCACCCAGAGGGGGTGGCAGCGTAGAAGGAGTATCCATGACTGACGAAGAGCAAGTGATCATCACCAGCACCCGAAATCGACGCATCGTGGCGGCGCGGAAGTTGGACCGGCGCAAGTATCGCCACCGGCAGGGACGGTTCCTGGTCGAGGGGTTGCAGCTTTTGCACATGGCGCTGGATGCCCGGGCGCGGCCCATCGAGGTGTTCTACTGCGAGTCGCTCTTCGTCGGCACCCAGGCGGAGGCGCTGCTGGCGCGCTTCGGCCAGACGGAGGCGGAGCCGGTGCCGGTCTCGGACTACGTGATGGACGCCCTGTCGGAGCGGGAGAACGCCCAGGGGATCGTGGCGACGTTCGCCCTGTGCGACGTGCCGCTGGCGCAGTTGGAACTGGCCCAGGGGCTGCTCCTCGTCCTGGACCAGCTGCAGGACCCGGGCAACGTGGGCACGCTGATCCGCACCGCCGACGCGGTGGGGGCCGAGGGCGTGATCCTGATCGAGCCCTGCGCCGACGTCTTCGATCCCAAGGTGGTGCGCGCCAGCATGGGCTCTTTGTTCAATCTGCCCATCGCGCGGGCGACGGAGGCGGATGACGTATTCGCCCGCTTGCGCGAGAGTGGGTTGCGGGCGATCGGGGCGGACGTATACCTGGGCATCGACTGGGGGGAGGGACTGTGGAAGGGC
>DSAR01000343.1 GCA_011046405.1 Chloroflexota bacterium
CGACGCAGGACGCGGTCTACACCTACACCGTCGTCGCCGAAGATGTGGACATCGGCGATACACTGACTATCACGGCGCCGACGCTGCCCGATTGGCTGACGTTAGTTGATCACGGCGACGGCACGGCCACGCTTGCGGGTACGCCCACCAACGACGACGTGGGCGAGCACGCGGTGGCGTTGCTCGTGGAGGATAGCGGTGGCCTGACCGACACCCAATCTTTCACTATCACGGTCTTTGCATCCGGCGCGAACACCCCGCCGACCATCTCGGTCATCGCCAACCAAGAGACCACGGTGAACGCGCCGCTCGGGCCCATCACCTTCACCATCGGCGATGCGGAGACGGCGGTGCAAGACTTGACCCTCTCGCGCGAGACGTCGGATGCTGCGCTGATCCCGCTGTCGAACATCGTCCTGGGCGGCTCCTGGACGGACCGGAACGTGACTATCACGCCAGCGGCGGGCTTGACCGGGACAGCGACTATCACCATCACCGTGACCGACGAGGGAGGCCTGACTGACTACACGGCTTTTGAGGTGCAGGTGATGGTGATCGTGCTTATCCCACCCCGGCATACGATCTACCTGCCTCTCGTGGCGCGGGCGTTCACGCCCGACTCCGTCGTAAGGCGCATCGCGATGACGGAACGGCGTCCGAGCGGGCATCAAGAATTAGGGTGCCGCCCTCGCGTCGCCCGAGGGTCGGTGCTGGATCGATCTGTACGTTGATTTCCAACATTCCGTGAGGGGACGTGCAAACCTGAGGGGCCTTTCTGGAAACCGGACCGAGTCATTGAGCGAAGAGCAGATATGTCGGGGTACATATCTGCTCTTTTCTCGATGCGTCCAAAAGACGTTTCGGTTTGCGGGTATACTGGGAAGCGATTAGTGGAGGAGTTCCTGCAGCTTGTTGAGCACGTTGAGCACGCTCTCTTTGTCCGTGGCGACGCAGGGGATGACTTGACACTCGTCATCCAGGCCCAGTCGTTTGCCGATTTCTTCTGGCGAGATGGCGTTGGCGAGATCTTGCTTGTTGGCGACGACCAGATAGGGGATGTCGCGTCCCTTTCGTTGGAATATCCGTATCAATTGTCGCGCTTCCATGAGGCTCGCCCGGTTGGCGCTGTCGATCAATAGAATGAAAGCTTGCATCTCTTTAGATAAAATATCCCACATGAAGTCGAAGCGGGCTTGCCCTGGCGTGCCGTAGAGGTGCAGCAGGTTTTTGCCAACTCTGACGTGACCATAATCCATCGCCACGGTCGTCTCTTCCTTGACAGCGGCGTGGTGGTCGGTGATCCGTTTTTCGGTGGAGACGATGGGGATATCGGAAATTGTGCGGATAAATTCTGTTTTACCCACGTTGAATGGACCTGTTACGACGACTTTGTACAGATTGCCCATAATATATCCTCCTATCCTGGACGAGCCAAATTCTTTTTTGTGCGAGACTCTCACCGATCCCTTTTACACTTCCTCGTCAGCGGACGTCTTATCCTCTCGTTGAAAATCTACAAATCGGTATCCTACGCCTCTTTCGGTAAGAATGTAACGGGGATTGGATGAATCGACTTCGATTTTCTTGCGCAGATACGTGACGTAAAGGCGTAAGTATTGGACTTCGTCCTGATATTCGTAGCCCCAGACTTTGGCCAGGAGCGTTTCGTAGGGGACGACCCAGCCGGCATTTTCTAGCAGGTGATACAACAATCGAAATTCTGTTGGTCGTAGATCCAGACGTTCGCCCTCGACGATGACCTGTCTGCTGTTCAAATCGATGCTCAATCTATCGTCAATCTGTAGTATGGCGCTTTCTGGCGTTGTAGCGCTTTGGGTGCGGCGTAACACGGCCTTGATTCGGCTGACAAATTCGCGGGCGCCAAATGGTTTGGTGACGTAATCGTCCGCTCCCAATTCCAATCCCCGCACTTTATCCTCTTCGTCACCTCGAACGGTGAGCATGATCACGGGAACGCTGGAAACCTCTCGTAATATCTCCAGTGTCTCGAACCCATCCATCTTGGGCATCATCACATCGAGGACGACGAGATCGGGTAATCTGGTGCGAACCTTTTCCAGGGCTTCGATGCCATTGTGCGCTTCGATGACATCGAAGCCTTCGAGTTCCAGATTCATGCGGATGAAGCGGGTCATTCTGGGTTCATCATCCACGACCAGGATGAGTTTTTGCCGGGGGTCGATGTCGGATTGGCCCAATGGATGTGGCGGATTACTCACGGATGAAACTGACAATTTCTTCTTTCCCCTCGCTGGGCATAATTTCAACACAGTGGATGCGCTGCCAGGGATAGATCACGACGTCTGTTTCCGGCAGCACGTAGGAGACATCTCGTCCATCTCGGTATCGCACGTTATGGACGATCAGCACCTGGTCTGTCGGTTGGGGGAGTTCCTCGATTTCCCCTACGATGGCTTCCTCGTTCAAGATATGGATAAAAACTGTGTGCATCGTTGGTCCTCTACTTTTTTATGATGACTTCTAACGCGATTCGACCTAACTGAAGTTCATCCCCATCTTTGAGCACGTGAGGGAGATAGGGGGTCAGGCGTTGACCGTTCAAGAACGTGCCGTTGGCGCTCCCAACGTCCTCGACCAGATAGGCTTCACCCTTTTGATGGATTTTGCAGTGGTGGCGCGAGACGCCTCCCTCCAGACCCCCATCCGGCGAGAGGTCCAGATTGGGGAAGATGCCATGGGCTGCATCGGTTCGCCCGACGTGCACCTCGGGCGCGGCAGGAAGTTGAATTTGGCGACTGGTGGAGACGACCCGGATGGTCAGTGGGGTAGGAATCGGCTTGCCATCTTCGGCGGCCGGTTCGCTGGCCCATGGATTGGCTCGTGAGATGGGTAAATCTTCCTCGGGAAGCGGCTCTGTGCGCAGGGGGCCTCCGGTGGGCAAATAAACGCCACACTCACTGCAAAACAGCGTGCCAGGACGGTGTTTCCGACCACATGAAGGACATTCAATCATAAGTTCTTCTCCGTGAAGGGGTAGCTAAACTGCGTGTGCCATATTTTAGCTCTTTGCGTCCCTTAGATGAGGGATTGCCGCTTTGTGAAATACGACCAGCTTCTAGCATAGCTGCCTGGGCGAGATGCGTTTCCCCCAGATCGAACAATCGCGTGGCGACTAACTCAAGTTGATGGGTAGCTGCTTTTAAATTGCCTCGATCAAGTGCTTTCCAAGCTTGTTCTTGCATCCGATAAATCGTGACCTTGCTTAGCGTGCTCAATATGGCTGTCGGCACCTGTTCGGGTGGCGGTTCGTCAGGTGTAAATGTAGCACGGATGTCGTGGATCATTCGTTCTCGTTGGTGACTCAGGGCCGGGATATCGCCGCTAAGTTCGAGTTGTAGCAGTCGGTGTTCACCGGGTGGCTTTTGAGAAACGCTTATTTCTGCTATCAGTACTAAGGGCATGTCAACTTGGAAGGTGCCCAGATTGACCGTGTTGTCCTGTTCCAGCGTGAGTCGATCCAGGTAGGGAGAGGTGCGGAATAGATTTTCTACCTTCACGCCCTCTACGCACCGGAACGTTAACGTCAGCCCTTGGGCAAAGACTGACTCCAATCCCCGCACGTGTTGCTGTAAAATTGTGCGTATCTGGTGCGGCGATGCGATGTAGGCCGACACACCGCTGCTCTGAGATGCGATTTGTTCGAGCAAGACGTCATTCCATTCTTCACCGATACCCATGGCCGTGATGCTGATACGCCGGGCGCCTGCCGAGCGGGCTTCTGCCAGGCACTCCGCTTCGTCGCCATACGTTTGACCGTCGGTGAGCAGAATCAGGTGACTGGTCACGTCTTGGCTGTGATATTTCCCGATCTCCGACAGGCCAAGTTTCAGCCCTTGCAAAATCTCGGTTCCGCCACTGGCACGGATGGCGGCGACTTTGGCTCTTGCCTGTATGGGGTTAAGGCCGATGCTGCTGGATAAGATGATTTCAGCCCGGTCATCGAATGCGACGACGGAGAGTGCGTCGTGTGCTTGTAACTCGTCGATGATTTGATAGGCTGCCTGTTTGACGTGTTCTAATCGTGCGCCTTGCATCGAGGTGCTGCGATCGATCACCAGACATAGGTTGAGCGGTAGATTGTTATCTTTTTGGATTTCAGATGACCTTATTTCGATCAATACGTACAGCACCTGCTCTTCGTGATCGGCGTTGAACCTGCTTTGGCTTGATTGGATCTTCCACTTGAGGGCTGTGCTTTCGCTTTCTCCCATCTCGGCTCGTCTGCGGTCGTAAGCTTGGCGACGGGCCGGATCGCTCAGGACGGCGTAGGCCTTCTGAACGTCGTGAAATATGACGGTAGGCGTCGGGCCCGTCCGGCTATCTGGGTGGTATCGTCGTGCCTGTTCACGATAGGCGTGTTTGATTTCCGCCTCGGTTGCCAACGGGGATACACCCAATACAGCATAATAGTCTTCTTTTTCTCCACGTTCTCCACG
>DSAR01000273.1 GCA_011046405.1 Chloroflexota bacterium
GAGAACACGGAGGAAAATTGAGGTACGCATTAAAATTTTTACGTAAATCGTGCCAAACAGTGATTTTTTTGAGTAAAATGTTAGATTCTCTGTGTCTCTGTGGTGAAATCTAGGCTTATTTCAGTGCGGTCTTGAATCTACTAAGAGGTTTCTGTTATGCTTGATTTTAGCACACTGCCATCGGTATCTATAGCCAACCTGGTGTTGAATTTCGCCGTCGCGTTGGTGTTGTCTCTGAATGTCTCCTGGTATTACGAACATTATGGGCAGAGTCTTTCCAATCGACGCAAGTTTGCCAAAATGTTGCCCGTACTCACGATGACGACGACGCTGGTGATCACCATCGTCAAATCTTCACTGGCGCTGTCGCTGGGATTGGTAGGCGCGCTTTCCATCGTGCGCTTCCGCACGGCGATCAAAGAGCCAGAGGAGTTGATGTTCCTCTTTATCGCCATCACGATCGGCCTGGGGGTGGGCGCGGACCAGCGCTGGCCGACGGTGGTGGGTGTGCTGATTCTGCTAGGTTATATGGCCGTGCGCATGTTACTGTCCCGGAAACCTGCGGCGAGCAACCTTTACCTCAACATCGCCGTTGATGACAGCGCGGAACAGCGCTCGCTCTTCCAGCAGGTGAACGCGCGCTTGCTGACACATATCTCCACGCTCGACTTCCGCCGCATCGACGCCCACGAGGGCTTGTTGCAACTTACTTACTTCCTCTCCTGTGACGATCCTCAAACCCTCAACGATTTGATAGACGATCTCAAGCAACATTTCCCCATCCGCGAGATCAGCTTCATTCAGCAAGAGCGAATGCTGGGAGGTTAATTGAGGATTTCGCCCGTTCGGAGCGCTCCAGATACTTCCTCAAATCATCCCCGGCCCGGCGCATCCTTGATATTGCTGGGGCTTGCGTTGCTCGTCGCCTTTACCCTGGGCTTTCTCGTCCATCAACACGGCTGGCACGAGTCGCTGTGGCGCTGGGGACGTGAACCGCGCGCGACCTTCGCCGCCTGGCGCGCACGCGCCGCGTTACCGCTCATCGCCGTGGACCTGCGTTTTAGCCATTATCAACGGATCGTCTCTCTGCGTGACCGGGCGCTGCGCCTGGGCGTCCACGTGCCCTTTGTCGATGAAGCCGTACCGGCGACCATGATTTTCGGCGCCGGCGCGCGCGAGTCCGTGGAACTGCGTTTGCCCGGCGGCCCGGCGACGCCCTTGCAGGGTGATGTGTGGCCAATGGAACTGCGCCGGACGGGGGCGAGTGCATGGTTGCGACTGACCCCGCTTGATGAGACGCGGACGGAAGCGGCGTTGTTACAATGGGGCTACCTGGAAGCATTGCGCCGCGAGGGATTCGCCGCTGCGACACAAACACCCGTCCGCCTGGAAATCAACGGTAGCCCGTGGGGCTTGTACGTGCTGGAAACACCCACTGCTGTGGATGTGGCGTTACGCTTCGAGGCACAGGCCGCCTGGGAAGCGCAAGCCGCCGGTGAGCCGGCGGGTGACGGTGGTTTCCGTTATGCCACCGTGACCGTCGAGGGCGCCTCGCCTGTCGTCGAGGGCGCCTCGCCTGTCGTCGAGGCGGTGGCCCACTTTCGAGACGCAGGGCAGATTTTGGATGCCTGCGACGCCGAGGATCTGGGTCGATTCCTCGCTCTGACCGTCCTGTGGACGGGTCAGCCCGCTCCCGACTGGCGGACGCTGCGCTGGGCCTACGACCCCGCGACGCAGCGGCTCACCCCGGTGGGCGCAGGGCAGTTTTGGGCCGATGCCGCGCCCCTGCCGGAAATCCTCCTCGACGATCCGGCTATGCAGATCGCCCACGCCCGCGCCCTCACCGAAGTCTCCCGCCCGGCCTACCTGGAGCGTCTGCGCAGCGAGATGGGGTCATCCCTCGAACAACAGTGGCGGATATTGGGCACATTTGCTACGCCCTGGGCGCGCCTCGAAGCACACCAGCAGACGATACGGGCGCGACTCTCCCCGGTGCAGGCGCTCGCTGTCACGTTAGAACCAGACGGTGTGCTCTATATGACCAACCTGCAACCCTTCCCGCTGCAAATCGTGGGACTGGATGCCGGCGGCGCCGGGCTGCGTCCGCTCGATCCGGCCTGGACGCTGCCGGAGGATCGCGAGTGTCTATTGGAGTCAGGGGACGCCTTCGTCCTGCGGGCGACCTTTGGCCCGGCGTCCCAGTCCGTGCGCGTGTCCTTGCCCAAGAATTTGATCGCGGCGAGTGGGGATGGATTGGCCATCGTCTGCCGGTTATGGGACGTGAATGGCCCCGAACTGCGTGTACCGGCGATCGATTTCGAGGCGGCGCCGTGAACGCACGCTACGAGTTCAAGGTCCCGTGCGACCCGGCGCAGTTATCGGAGATCGCCGCCTGGGTGCGCCTACATCCCATGCATTGGCGGGTCAGCTATCCGCCCCGGCAGGTGAACAACGTCTATTTCGACTCCCCCGACTTACAAGATCTCAACGCCAACCTCAGCGGTGTCGGGCGGCGCGAGAAGCTACGCTTGCGTTGGTATGGTCCGGACGTCACGCGCATTTTCGGCGCGCAATTGGAGCTCAAGTGCAAGGATGGGCTGGTCGGATGGAAAGAACAGGCCTTTTTCGATGGAGACCTTGACATGACCCGCTCGCTGTGGCCTGCGTTGCTATCGGCGCTGCGTGCGGGCCTGGATGGGCGGGCCCGGCTCTGGCTCGACCGTCGCGCCGGGCCGGTGCTGATCAACACCTACCAACGCGCCTATTACGAGACCCCCGACGGCTTGCTGCGGCTTACGCTGGACACCCAACTCTGCGCTTACGAGCAGCGCTTTTCGTTGCTGCCGAACTTGAGCCGCCCGGTCTTGCAATCGGAACAGATGGTGATGGAACTGAAAGCGCCCGTCGACGACGCCGCCACGCAGCGACTTTCACAAATTTTGGTGTCATTCCCCGCCCGCGTGGATCGCTTCTCCAAGTACCTGCATGGCGTGTTGGGGTCTGTTGATTTTGAAGGATTGCTTGCTTGAGCGTAAGCAACGCTGGGAGGCAAGTTGTGAGAGTAAAGCGTGAGATGACATCCGAGGATCGTCCCATTGCTGCACCCTCGCCGCGCACCCGGCCGACACGCTGGCCCTTGGCGCTGATCGTGCTGCTTTTGTTCGTCGGGACCGCCGTTTTGATACGTCAGGTCTGGCAGGTCAATGTCTCGCGTGTCGCCAGCGATCCTGAACCGCTCCCGCCGGAACTGGCTACCTTAACGCCCACGCCATTTCCCACGCCTACGCCGACCGCCCCGGAACTGGGCGACACGCTGGAAACGCTCTACGTCGACATCGCACCGAGGGAATTTGCGCAGATTGAGGCCAAGCGCGAAGAGGCGCTGGAACGGTGGATTCTGCTGACCAGCTCGGATGATTTTGTGCCGGCGACCTTGCGCCTGGGCGAGCAGACGTTCCAGGCGCGGCTGCGGCTCAAAGGCGACTGGGCCGATCACATCGCCCACGATAAGTGGTCTTTCCGCATCCAAATCCGCGATGACGGTTATCTCCACGGGATGCAGATTTTTTCGATCCAGGACCCTTCAGCGCGCACCTATCTGAACGAGTACCTCTTTCTTGAGCATTTGCGGAACGAGGACGTGCTCGGCGTGCGCTACGATTTTCTACACGTGGTGCTTAATGGGGAGTACAAAGGCATCTACGCGCTGGAGGAGAACTTTGCCAAGGAACTGCTGGAATTCCAGGAACGGCGCGAGGGGGTCATCCTCAAGTATTCCGAAGACCTGCTCTGGGAATTCTGGGCTTTCCGGGATGATCGGGTTACGCCGCCGGGAATACATCAATTTTACATCATTGACGAGTTCAGATCCGGGCGCGTGGACAGATCCCCCACGCTCTCCGCGCAACGGGATACGGCGGTGGGTTTGCTGCGCGGATTCCTGACCGGCGAACTACCGGCGCCGGAGGTCTTCGACCTGGAAGCCATGGGCAAATTCCTGGCGGCGGTTGATTTGTGGAGCGCGCCCCATAGCCTCGTCTGGCACAATTTGCGCTACTATTACAACCCCGTGACTGCTCGATTGGAACCGGTGGCTTTCGATAACGACCCCTTTTCTCCCGAACTCGACTTCGAGCAGGTGGGCCTGGCCCAGGAGGACTTCCGTCACGATCCATACCTGCAAGCCACCTACGCCCGCGCCCTGTGGGAGATGAGCCAACCCGGTTACGTGGAGGCGCTGGAAGCGCGCCTGGGGCCGGACTACGAACGATTGCACGCGGCCCTGGAACCGGAGTTCGGCGCTGAGGTGCTGGCCCCACCCTGGGACTTGCTGCGCCGCCGGCAGGACCTCAGCCGCCAACGGCT
This sequence comes from Chloroflexota bacterium, assembly GCA_011046405.1. GTDB lineage: Bacteria > Chloroflexota > Anaerolineae > B4-G1 > B4-G1 > DSAR01. Next base: position 4,366 of record DSAR01000273.1, read on the forward strand.
GACGCCCATCCAGACGACCTACGCCTATCGCACGCGGGCCGCCGACGTGGCAGCCGCCGCGCTGCCCACCGAGACACTGGTGCTGGAGGTGGGTAATCTACTTGATTTGCCC
>DSAR01000360.1 GCA_011046405.1 Chloroflexota bacterium
CCAACGCCCGGGAGGTCTACCTGAACGAGGTGGTGGTGGACATCAACGGCAGCCGGCAAGTCTGCCCAACGTCGCCCCAGGAATACCATCTGCGGGTCGTGGGGGCCGAGATCGAGAAAACTTATGAACTCACGTTGGGCGTCACCGGCGCGACGGCGCCTGGCGCTGAAGCAACCCTGCTCCCATCCACCCAAAGCTCCCCGTCGCCCACGTTGGATACGACAAATAAAAGCCCATCGCCCTCCCCATCGCCCTCTCCATCGCCATCGCCATCTCCATCACCGTTAGCGACCGGGACTCTAGCGCCGACCTCACCGGTTGCGTTCCGGGATGACGAAGTCGTGTCCCTCACGGCGACGCCCGGGACACCGACAATGACATCGTCCACTCCGGTCCTCGTCGCCGAGGCAAGGAGCACACCCACCGTCGCGGTCCCATCTTCACCTGACGACGAAGCCTCTATATCTTCCCGCGCCCTGCTGGGTTACAGCGTTTTTGCCCTGATGATGGGATCACTGTTGGGCTGGCTTTTCCTGCGGATGTCCGCGACCCGCGCGATGGGCCGCAGAAGGTAGACGAATGCGTCGCATCGTCAGTGGGCTGATCTATGGGCTGAGCGGGGCCATCGGTGTGCTGGCCTTTCTATATCCCTTTTTCGCGCCAATGGCGGGTGGGACCACTACCGGCATCGCCCACAGCCAGGATGCGCCGCTGGTGACCGCGGTATTGGTCGGCCTCTCGGTGAGCGCCCTGATCGTGGAACTCCAGGGTCGCTCTCTCAGCGCCAAGACTGTCGCCATGTTGGGGATATTGGTCGCCGTCACCAGCGTGCTGCGCTTCCTGGAGGTCGCCTTCCCGATGCCGGGCGGCTTTTCGCCCATCTTCGCGCCTATCATCATCGCCGGCTACGTCTTCGGCGGGCGCTTCGGCTTCTTGATGGGGGCGTTCACGCTCCTCGTCTCGGGCCTGATCACCGGCGGCGTGGGGCCGTGGCTGCCCTACCAGATGTTCACCGCGGGATGGGCGGGCCTGACGGCTGGTTGGCTGGGGCGAATGAGCGAAAGAGCGAAAGAGCGAATCAGCGAAAGAGCGAATCGGCGAATCAGTGAGAGAGCGAATCGGCGAATCAGTGAGAGAGCGAATCGGCGAATCAGCGAGAGAGCGAATCGGCGAGAGAGCGAATCGGCGAATCAGCGAGAGAGCGAATCGGCGAATCGGCGAGAGAGCGAATCACGTTTTACGTCTTACGTTTTACCCACCAAGCGACAGGTAGCCCGCCTGGACGTCCTGGCGCTCTGCGCTTTCGGCTTCATCTGGGGCCTGCTCTACGGCGCCATCATGAACATCTATTTCTGGCCCTTTGCCATGGGGCCGGCTGAACAGACCTGGTCGCCGGGCATTGGCCTGGGTGAGACGCTGGCTCGCTATGGCACGTTCTACGTGGTTACTTCGCTGGCCTGGGATCTGGTACGCAGCGTGGGCAACGCGCTCATGATCTTGCTGCTGGGCGCGCCGGTGATCCAGGCCCTGACCCGCTTTCGGCGGCGTTTCCATTTCGAGGTAAGGACGAGCGATGTTTGACGCCAGGGTGTGGCTTCTGTGGGTGTTGACGATGTTGATCGCTGCCTCGTCAACCCGCAATCCGCTCTACACGGTGCTTATGATGCTCGTGACCACCGTGCTAGGCGTAACCTGCGCGACTGGCGACGAACAGACGGGTGCCCAACGGACGATCCTTTCCCCCATCCGCTTTGCCGCCATCGCAGTCCCGCTTTCGGCCCTGTTCAACGCGCTGACCATTCACGTGGGTGACACGATACTCGCGCGGTTGCCAGACTGGCTGCCCCTGTTAGGCGGGCCGGTCACGTTAGAGTCCCTCGTCTTTGGCGCCCAGAACGGCCTTACGCTGACTGTCATTTTCACCGGTTTCGCCGTCTTCAACCAGGTGACACCCGTGCGCGACCTGGTGGCTCTCACGCCTCGCGCCTTCCACGAGGCCGGCGTGGTCATCTCCATCGCCCTGACGTTCGTGCCTCAGACGACCCGTAGCCTGAAACGTATCCGCCAGGCCCAGGCGGTGCGCGGTCACCGGGTGGGAGGACTGCGCGATTGGCCGCCCATCGTCGTGCCGTTGCTGGTCAGCGGCCTGGAACGCTCGATGGGATTGGCTGAGGCGATGGTCGCCCGGGGATATGGCGCCACCACCAGCCAGGCCCAGGCGCTGCGCACGTCCGGGGGGTTGGCGCTGGGGTTGCTGATCTTATTGGGAGGCTGGCTGACGTTCCTGTTCTACCCGGCGTGGCGCGCGGTGGGTACAGGGCTGCTGATCGGGGGCGGGGCGCTCGTCGTCGGCGTCGTGTGGCTCGCCGGGCGGTCGGTCTGCCACACCGTCTACCGCCCCCGCCACTGGACCGTTCGCGACACCCTGGTCGTGGCAGGATGTGGAATGGCGCTGGCCACGATCCTCCTGCCATCCTCCCTCGGCCGCGACACGCTGCATTATTCGCCCTACCCCCAACTGACGTGGCCTATCTTCGACCCGCTGCTGGGGTTGGGTTTACTGGGACTGCTGACGCCAGCGGTGATCTGTGAAGCGACGCGGAAACTGCCTCAATCTCTACCGCCGGGTGCAGAACCTGTTATGAAGAATGATGGAGAGTGATTAAAAATGATCCACTTTGACCACGTGACCTATACCTACCCCGACGCGTCTCGATCCGCCCTTGCTGACCTGACGTTGGATATCGCCGAGGGCGAGTTCGCCCTCGTGATGGGATCTTCGGGAGCGGGCAAGTCCACCCTGCTGCGCTGCATCAACGGCCTGGTGCCCCACTTTACCGGCGGCGCGCTGGGCGGACGGATCACCGTTGCCGGGCACGATCCGGTGAAAGAGGGCCCCCAGGCCCTCAGCCGCGCTGTGGGTTTCGTCTTTCAGGACCCGGAGGCCCAATTCGTCCTGGACCGGGTCGAGGACGAGATCGCCTTTGCCCTGGAAAACGCCGCCGTCCCGCCGGCCGAAATGCGGATGCGCGTCGAGGAGGTCTTGCACCTATTGGACCTGGCCTCGCTGCGCGACCGTCCGCTGGATACGCTTTCAGGTGGCGAGAAACAGCGCGTCGCCATCGCTGCGGCCCTGGCCTTCCGTCCCCAGGTGCTCGTGCTCGACGAGCCGACCTCGCAACTGGATCCCCAGTCGGCCGAGGACGTGCTCAGCGCGCTGACGCGACTCAACGTCGACCTGGGGTTGACCGTCGTCCTGGCCGAGCACCGCCTGGAGCGGGTGCTGCCCCACATCGACCGGCTGATTTATCTCCCCAATGGGCCATCCGTCGGGCCATCCGCCGGCGTGAATGGTCACGTGTTGAGCGGGCCGCCGCGCCAGATCCTGCGCCAGGTAGACCTGACGCCCCCGCTGGTCACCCTGGGCAAGACACTGGGTTGGGACCCGCTACCGCTCACGATCAAGGAGGGCCGGGCGTTTACCCGCGAAGCCCCCCCCTTGGCGCAGAAGACGACGCGCCAGCCCGATTCAGGTCACAGCGCCGACCCGCTGCTCCGCGTCGAACGGCTCTCATTTGCGTACAATGGCGCTTTCACGCTGTCCGACGTCTCGCTTAGCGTCAACGAGGGTGAGCTGGTGGCCCTGATGGGGCGCAACGGTTCCGGGAAAACAACCCTCCTCAAGTGTATCGTTGGCCTGCTGCGGCCCCGGCAGGGAGGAATCACGTTGGCCGGTGAGTCACTGATCGGGCAGGAGACGGCGCAGATATGTCAACACGTCGGTTACCTGCCACAAGAACCGGATGATCTCCTGTTCGCCGACACGGTGGCTGACGAACTGGCTGTCACCCTGCGGTATCACGAGCTGCTGGATCGACCACCAGTCTCGCCGGACCGCCTGTTGGCGCGATTGGGACTGGACGACGTGGCGGCAGCGTACCCCAGGGACTTGAGCGTGGGCCAGCGACAGCGGGTCGCGCTGGGGGCCGTGACAGTCACGCATCCCCGGTTACTGATCCTGGACGAGCCCACGCGGGGACTGGACTACCGGGCCAAGCAGGCGCTGGTGCAGTTGCTGCGGGAATGGCAGGCCGAGGGGGTCGGGGTGCTGTTGGTAACCCACGACGTCGAATTGGTCGCCCAGGCGGCCGACCGGGTCGTGATCCTCAGCCAGGGCGAGGTCATCGCCGACGACGAGCCGGAGGTGCTGACCGCCTCGCCGCTGTTTGCGCCCCAGGTCGCGCGGCTATTCCCCGGTCGCGGGTGGCTCGTCGTCGAGGACGCGTTGGCCAATCTGGACGTTCCCCCAGTTCCCTGATAGATTCCAAGTCATAAGGTAACTGCTCAGCCTACGTGTGCAGTGCGGATCACAATCCGCGTCGATGGGGCAAGGGCCATCATGGGTGGTGACGGAAGCCAACACGTCGCCTGTAAACTGCCGGATTGTGATCCGGCGGG
>DSAR01000539.1 GCA_011046405.1 Chloroflexota bacterium
CCCTAAAAGATGATTTTGAGCGGGAAGACTACCACAGAATGGTACAAATGACAACTACTGCTAGAACTGAACAACCCTGATCATCAGCCTGATTCTGACTTTTCTAATACAACCCTATCGCTCGCCTGATCTTGAGGGTGTCCCCATCAGATCGTTTCTAGGGATCGTGCAGATATTTGTCAGCTTCATCGCTATCCTGGCTTCTATCATGCAACTCGCGGGCCTGGATGTGCGTGATTTGTTCGGTGCCAGGCCAACCGGCGCTAGCGTGGAGGCCTTTCCTTTTCACGTCATCCGGGACTTTGACGAACTGCTCGACCACCTCTTTCCCGATCCCAAGGCTACTCGCCTGTCCGACCGTTCCATTCGCTTCCTCCCCCGCATTGCCGGCGAACTTGATGCCGCCTTTCGCCAGCACAGGCATATCCTTGTCCGTGGGCGTAGTAAAACGGGCAAGACCCGGGAGATCGTCGAGTTACTGCGTCGTTGGTGCTACACTGGCCCGACCATCCTATTGGCCAAGCATCACGTTGGCCTCCATCCGCCCTACCAGGTGCCTGCTAACCTGCCTATCCACAATCTGGTGCTGCTCTTCGACGATGTAGACCGCTACTGCGGCGATGCTGGCGCAATCAAGCGGCTGGATCAGACCATAGACTTCTTCACTGACCTGTGCCACGATCCAGAAGAATTACGTGTCATTGCTACTGCTCGTCAGGAACCTGAGTTCTGGAATGCACTGCGCTACGATGTATGTGATTCCCCTTGGGACAAGTTCCAACTGCTATCCCTGCCTGCACTGTCGACCGGCGGCGCCCGGCGGCTGATTGATTCCCTGGCCCAGGATTTGGGCATAGCCGTGGACCCGGCTGTAGCAAATATCCTGGCAATTAAGAACGATGGCACCTTCTTGAACCTGGTCCTCTCCTTCCGCAGTTGGCTGCACGAGGGCGTGAAGCGCGTGACCCACCGGCACGCGGAGGATTTCGAGGGCGGTCTATTCGTCACCTGGCGCCGCCGCTACAGGCGATTGGCGGCACTTCTGCCGGAGACTGAAGCAATCTACGCCGCTGCAGGTCTGTTACAGAGACTGGATATCCCCCTGCGCCCATCACTAATCGCTGAACTGGCGACCGAGATGAGCCTGAGCCGCGCCACTCACTTCATCCAAGGTACGTTCCATTGGATCATCTGGCACATCCTTTACCTTTCACCCCGCCTCGATTGCTACCGTGATCCCCACCGCCGGCGGCGGCTGACAATCCTCTACCTGATCACCGCTCCTCTAGTGTTATACGCACTCCTCTACCTATTCTACTGCGTTGCGCCCATCAACTTCCAGATTGCGTTCTCTCAGATCCTCACCGATCAGTTTTGGTTGTTAATCATCCCGGTTTTGATGATCGCACTGCCAGAAACACTTTCCCTTATCCTCCGATTATTCCGGGGTCGCCGGTTGCGTCGCGTTCGGACTGCAATTGAGAAGCTGACAGAGACTGAAATTCCCCTGCATGGCCAAGAGCTGCGTCCCTACGAAGGCCAGTTCGAGGGCAACGGCGTTAGCCGAGCCTGGTCTCTGGCCTTCTTCTCTGGCAGAGGTGAAATCACCACCTGCAACCGCCCTGTCGCATCCCGACTGGCCGCCTTCTACTGCAAATGGGCCGAGGATCTGCGCGCTGCGGGTGAATTAGGGCCTGCCCATTCCCTGGCCCGGATCGCCTGTGATCTGGCGCCGGACCATCCCAAGCCCCCCTTTACGCTGGGTACCCTCTGGTATGCGCAAGGGAATTTCCGCCGCGCTCTCGTCGCGTTTGGGCGCAGCCGTGCATTGAATGCGACCAATAGCGAAGCCCTGGCATTGGAGCGAAGCGCCTGGTGCCTGTATCAACTCGAGGAATTCGAACAGGCTGAGATGGCTGCCAAGAAGGCCCTGGATCTCGTACTGGGCCTGCCAGCCGCCCAATGGGCGCGAGGGTTGGCGTTGCTCCATCAAGGTCATATTGAATCTGGCCTGGATCAATGCCGGCAGGCTGCAGAGGCAAAAGGGGCGCTGGCGCCCGACCTGGCAAAGACGTTGCATGCCGCTATCGCTACGGCCCGCTCCCAGGGCTGGGCTGACGAGGTAGACGAACTTCTCGAACAGAGCAGATCCAACAAAGAAAAGCTCGTAACGGGTTGGCATAAAGTCAGTTGGAATCTGAATCTGTCGGAGAACCTTGCCTGGATTATCGCCCTGGGGGTTTTTCTTCTGGGGATGCTCTTCTCAACTCACAACCTGGCAGCGAACGCCAACCTTAACCTCCAGGTTTCAGACGTCATGCTGACCCTCTATCCCCGGGCGCCTCTATTCCTGTACAATCGAGGGGTGGCCTACCAGTACCTGGCTGACTACGAGCAGGCCATCGCCGATTACACCCAGTCCATCCGCCGCGCTCCCGGTTACGCCGGCGCCTACCACGGCCGGGGCAGCGCTTACCATGAATTGGGCGAATACGAACAGGCCATCGCTGATTACACCCAGTCCATCCGCTGCGCTCCCGATGACGCCGGTGCCTACTACGGCCGGGGAGTTGCCTACTATTATCTGGGCGAATACGAGCAGGCCGTCGCCGATTACACCGAGGCCATCCGTCTCGATCCCGATGACGCCGACGCCTACTACGGCCGGGGAACCACTTACAAATATCTTAGCCAGTTCGAACTTGCCCACGTCGATTTCAAGCATTTCCTCGAACTCTCCACTGACCCCTATTGGCGCGAACGAGCCCAAACCCAAATACGCGAACTCGAAAGCGCCGAACCGTGAAGATAAACGCAGCACCATCTCTTACCCCATAATCCCTACTCCCGCCAATGGCGACAAAACCCGCTCCAACCCCCTCAAATTGTCACCATCGTTTGCATCCGCTCGATTGCTGTGCTACAATACAAAAAGCCCCGGCGCTTGTACCAAAGCCCGAGGCTGTGACCAAGGCGGTGAGAGCGCCCAGGTAAGTTGATGATAGCATGCCCCTCGTCATTAGACAAGCCGTTCGCCCGCCGCCTGGCGGGCGTTTTTGTTTGCGCCCTCCAATGATCGTAAGCGTTTCAAACATGATACTCACTCGCCCATCCATCGAAAGGACCCCTATGCCCCAAAACCAAAGCGACAACGGAGCACACCTCGAAGCCACCCTCTGGGCCGCCGCTGATAAACTCCGCGGCCACCTCGACGCCGCCCAATACAAGGACGTCGTCCTGGGGCTGATTTTCCTCAAGTACATCTCCGACGCCTTCGAGGAAAAGTACCATCAGCTGGAACTCTGGACCGCCAATCCCGAGCACGACTATTACATCAAAGAGCGCAGCGCGCGCTACGCCGTCCTGGAGGATCGCGACGAGTACCTGGCCGAGAACATCTTCTGGGTGCCCCCGGAGGCCCGCTGGTCCTACCTCCAGGCCCAGGCCAAGAGCCCGCGCATCGGCATCCTCATCAATGAGGCGATGGAGGCCATCGAGCGGGAGAACCCCCGTCTCAAGGGCGTGCTGCCGGGCCGCTATGGCCGCGAGGAGCTCGACAAGCGCCGCCTGGGCGAGTTGGTCGACCTCATCAGCACCATCGGCCTGGGCGACGAGCAGAGCCGTTCCCAGGACATCCTGGGCCGTGTCTATGAGTATTTCCTCGGCCAGTTTGCCGACGCCGAGGGCAAAAAGGGCGGCGAGTTCTACACCCCCAAGTCCATCGTCCAACTGCTGGTGGCGATGCTCGAGCCCCACAAGGGCGCCCGCGTCTACGACCCCTGCTGCGGCTCCGGGGGAATGTTCGTACAATCGGAGGAATTCATCGAGGCGCACAACGGCCGCATCGGCGAGATCGCCGTCTACGGCCAGGAATCGAATCCTACGACCTGGAAACTATGCAAGATGAACCTGGCCATCCGCGGCATCGAGGGCGACCTTGGCCCCCACGCCGCCGATTCCTTTCACCAGGACTTGCACCCCGATCTCAAGGCTGACTTCATCCTGGCCAATCCCCCCTTCAATATGAGCGACTGGGGCGGCGAACTGCTGGAGGATGACGTGCGCTGGATATTCGGCGTGCCGCCGGTCAACAACGCCAACTTTGCCTGGGTGCAGCACTTCATCCATCACCTGGCCACCGACGGCCGGGCCGGTTTCGTGCTGGCCAATGGCTCAATGTCCACCCAGACCGGCGGCGAGGGCGATATCCGCCGGGCCATCGTCGAGGCCGACCTGGTCGACTGTATGGTAGCCCTGCCGCCGCAGCTTTTCTACAACACCCAGATTCCCGCTTGCCTGTGGTTCCTCGACCGCGACAAGCCCACCCACCGAGAGGGGCAAACCCTCTTCATCGACGCCCGCGTCGCGGGCGAGATGATAGACCGTACCCGCCGCGTGCTGGCGGCGGAGGACATCGCCCGCATCGTCGAGGTATACCACGCATGGCGCGATCCG
>DSAR01000309.1 GCA_011046405.1 Chloroflexota bacterium
AATGGCACATTACAGCGCACAGCGGTTAAAACCGCGTGCTACAACTGCAAAACCTGCCTTCGCAGGTTAGTTTATAGTCGGCGTAGGCCGACTTTGCAGTTGTGGCCCGCGAATTTATTCGCCTGGGACAAATGTGCCATTGTCAAGCTAGTCAGCTGACAAGCCCGGATCTGCCTGCTCTGCGCACATCCGGTAAACCGAGGGATCTTCTATTGGTCCGGCAGCGACGACGCAGGTGTGGTAATCGTCTGCCTTGCGCTGTGCCATGGATAACGCTTGTTGGGGGGAATCTCCTCCCTCGACGATCTGCCGGTATGCCTGTTCCAACCAGGTGACGTAGGGCGTCAACTGCTCTTGGCTGATGAGGACTTGAAGGTCTGTTGGTTCTCGATTGTTCTCAACGGAGGTTCGATAGGCATCAAGCACATCGACATCGATTCGCTGGCGATATACTTCGGCATTGACCATCGAACGACGAGATGGAAGACCCTGTACGACGCCCACGTCGGTCGTCAGAAACTTGATCCATTCCCAACAAGCCTGGGGTGAAGCTGTCTGGGCCGAGATAAAATAACCTCGCACGTGCAGAATCGGCAATCCACTGCCTCCTGGCCCTTCGGGAAAAGGAAGCACGTTTGCCTGTGATTCATCATGCAGCACTAGAGGGGTACCCCACATTGCCACCCGGTCTGCCTGGATTAACGTTTCACATTCATCTTCGGTTACACAAATCGGCTTAACGTCGTGGAGCAGGGATAGATCGGTGTAATACTTGACTGCTTCGATCGTGTCAGGGTTGGTAAAATCTGCGGATGGTGGGTCTGTCGTCTCGTCTAGGATCTGCCCCCCCAGGCGCTCCACGAAAACTAGCATATCGAGCAATTCAGAGGTGCTGGCAAGGCCATATTGCCTGTTTGTACCTTCACCCCGGGTTAGAGTCTGGGCCAAGGACAGGAAATCGTCAATTGACCAGGTCGATCCCGGGGGTGTCTGTCCTGCCGCGTCAAGGAGGGCTTGATTGTACGCTATGACGTAAGGCTGCACACCGGCCGGCATGCCCCATAATTGACCTTCTTGCTGGTAAAGAGATAGCAACGAGGGGAAAAAATCGGTCAGATCGAAGCTAGGATCGGCATCTATCAACGGATTCAAGTTGTAGAGAACAGTCAATGTACCTGGCGAATCCAAGTTGGCGATGGACTGGAAACAATCCGCTTGATCGACGAGACTGGCTGGATTGACAGCGTTGAGACTGGGGTTCTTGACTTCCACTTTTATGCCTGGGTTTACTGCGTGGAATCTCTCGGCTGCATCGCGAAAGGATCTTAATTCGTTGGCTGAACCCATCGGCATAAATGCAATGGGGATTGTGCCTTCAGCGGCTTCGGGCCTTTTCGTGGCAACCGCCACCGGCGCTGGCGTAGCTGCAGCGAGCTGGCTAGCTTGATCTTCCAGATCCGCTATGGCCTGAGACTGAGCATCTCTCAGCGCATCTTCAACCGACTTTTCTCCCTCAAAAGCGGCCCTTAGTTCCGCATCCAGGGCAGCGTAAGCGACGTCCCATTTCCCAAGAGATGGTTGGGCAGCATGGTCCATCCCAAAACGGAGCGCCGATGCCAATTCAGCGTCCATACCATCCCAGAAACCCATTGCTGCTGTCACCGAACGACGCGCCGGCGCCCAGCCAGGTTGGCTTGGAGGCTGTCGAGATAGAAAGTCTATCCAACGCCAAACGGCTTCAGGATGAGACGTACCGGCGCTCATTGCTACTTGCTCAAAATGCATCGGTGTCGTGTCTGCGTCCGGCTCGTCGATAGGATAGGGGATTACACCCACGTCATCCTGTTGGCTGTACACTGGCCAGGTGGAAGCCATGCTTGACCACATAGCAGCTGTTTCGTCCTGCCCTGTCGGCTCCGTGGCCATAACCGGGTCCCGGTAAGTTAGATCGAAGAGCCACTTTACCGCCTCTACAACTTCTGGTTCTGTGAAACGGGGGATGGGTGGCGTAATCGCGTCATCTAGCAAGGAACCGGTGCGCAGTTCGATGATCTCTACCGGTCTGAAAGGATGACGGACAAATCCCCATTGGGTCGCTTGCCCCTCGCGGTGTATCGTGAGCGCGCGGGCCTTTGTTACAAAGTTATCCCACGTCCAACCGGTTTCGGGGTAGGATACACCTGTGGCGTCGAATATCTTCTTGTCAAATAGAATCAACTCGTAGTCGAGCGCCGTAGGTATAGCCCAGACGCCACCTTCCCAAGTGCTAGCATCCAGTGCATCAGCATAGAAATCGTCGGGATGAAAGGTCGTGTTTGCATCTATGAAAGGTTTCAGATCGTACACCAATCCCTCGCGGACGGGATGCCGGTCGATCCCGTTCAGGAATATGACACGGAATGCATCGGCTCCTGAGACTAGCTTTTGCCAGAGGTCGTCTGTGACGTCAAAGGTTTCCATAGACGATAAGCCCAGAATCTCGCTGAATGGCTTCAGTTCGACGTGAACGTCGGGGTTCTGAGTTTCGAATTGCTTGATCGAGTGATCGAGGTAGCCCCGTTCCAATTCCCAGTCAGGCACGGCAAAGCTGATGGTCAATCGCTCACCAGGTGGCTCTCCCGACGTCGAGATAGGCTTGGTTGTCGTTGCACCACTGCACGCTGTCAGTAACAGTGTAGCTGCTAAAAGCACATATATCATAGGCTTGAACATGACCTCTTTCGCCCCATTTTCAAATCTAATCTGGCTATCCCCACATCTGGGTTGGGCTGGGTGACAAAGCCCAGATGTGGGGCAGCATATCAGGCAAAGCGATTATTGGAACTGTCGATGAACTGCATCTCCAAATGTCTTCAATGAAACACTCTGCCTTCTCTACTATTTGTGTCCGAATTTTTGCGACGCTCTAAAAAACGACTGCTTATTTACGGACACTGGCTGAATGTCTTACAGCGGTATTCATACCACTCGTAGATGCCCCCAATGCACTTTCTCCATTGGTAGTCTTGCTCTCCAGGCCACCAGGAGTCGCAGCAAGAACCAGTATCCTGCCACGAGCTGCAACCGCCAGCCTCTGCCGGTTGGGGCCAGACGAAACTGGTGGCAGCTAGCAAAAACGACACCAATAGCATAACGCTCAATGTGTACATCATCGCCTGTTGTACTTTACCATTCATCGTCATTTGGTCACCTCTTTTCTTTCTATTTGTACTTCGGACTCTCGCTCAAAGTCAATTGTCAATCGTATAACTCAGTCTCCCGTCTGTTCTTCCGATATCCTAACCTGGCAGAGCCAGAACCCAAAAGGAAGCGTTGACCGCCAAATTCTTGCTCGCCGTGCAAGGATATCATGGGTTAGGCTCTAACACCTCCTTTCCTCACTTATCGCTACCTTCTATTAACGACGCCAGTTTCTCCAACGTGTTGCCGAAGTCAGCGTTGACGATCCGGCCCTCCCTATCGATGACGTAGAAAAAGGGCGTTCCTGGCACTTTATAACCTTCCATCACTGGATCGTTCCAGCCCGACGCGGTAAGCACAGGGAAGATAAAACCCTGCTCCTCCACCAGTTGCCGGTTCTCCCTGGTGGCACCCAGGGAGATCATCACGACTTGCACGTTATCCCGATTCTCACTGAAGGCTTTCAGGTGGGAATAAGTCTCTTTACAAGCCGAGCAGTGGATCGAAGAGAAAGCCAATAACACCTTTTGCCCCGCGAAGTCTGCCAACGAGACGGTCGTGCCATTTGTGTCGGACAAGGTGAAAGCAGGTGCCTCTGTGCCGATCTCCAGGCCCATTTCTTGCTCCGACACCATCGGTGGCGACGACGCCAGGGCTCCCAGTACTGCCTGCTGCAACTGATTCATCCGTAGGAAAAGACCGATAATGGCCACCATCAACAGGATGACGATGCCCATCAGCATCAAGAGCAGCATATTAGTTTTTGATTCAGTCATTGATTTCCTTTCTTGATGAGAGACCAAACAAACGGGATATGCGATGACTTTAACACCCCACTCATAGTATAACACAAAAACTGCCCGGAATTCGGACAGTTTTCGGACAATTTCCTGGCGGGGAGGGCTCTGGCAGTCGACCAGAAGCCTTTATGCTAAACGATAGCCTTGCCCCCAATGACAGATGATCCTGGCCTCGCCTATCTTGTCCCGCAGGCGGCTCACGGTGCGCTGGACCACGCCCTTGTCGAGCAAATCGTCGCAGCCCCATACCTCCTGGCACAACGTCTCGTAGCTCACCACCTCCCCCTGGCGTCGGGCCAGGCAGACCAGCACCTCGCTCTCCTGCGACGTCAACGGCAGCGTCTCGCCCTGCAACGTGGCCTGGCCCCGTTGCAGGTCCACGAGCAGGTCTCCCGAGCGTACCTGGGCCCCCACCAGGGCCCTCGCCTGGCGCTTTGCCAGCGCCTGCTCGACGAC
>DSAR01000239.1 GCA_011046405.1 Chloroflexota bacterium
CGCCCCACTTCCGTTGCATCGGGCGCGAGCGCTGGTGGACTCCGTTGCGCTACGCTTGGGGCGAATTGATGACGCTCAACCTAGGCCGGTTATGAAAGGAAGGAAGGAAGGAAGGAAGGAAGGTGTCATCTCAATAAACCGGGGTCATGTAAGGCGCAGGCAACCTGAGGTTGCACGCATTCCGCCCTACTTTTCCCCCAACTTATTGAGAAGATACGTGCGGATCACGGTGTGGATCAGGTCCGGCGCGACGACGTCCCAGCCCAGCTGGACGGCATCGTAATCCAGGTCCTCGTCCAGTTGTCCCCAGCGCTCGGCGCAGGTCTTGCGATCCCGCTTGCCGACCGTCTCCCCGATCTCCACACGGCTGTCCTGCAGGGCCGACCCTCGCCCGCCAATATCGCTCCGCCGGTCGCCCTCCGCCCGCCTGCACCGCGAAGGCCCGGATCGCCGACTCCATCTCCGTCTCGCTCGTCCAGAAGGTGCTGAGTTGCGAACGATATTGGGCGATGGCGGCGACCTTGGCCCTCATCGCCTCTTCAGAGAGCGCCACCCGCTCCGCCCGCCACCTCACCGGCTCGTCCTCCAACGTTTCCCCCACCGCTTCCCGGACCGCCTCATCCTGGGCAGCGTAAGGGTAATCCTCGTAATAGACCACGCCCGACGAAAGCCGCGCACTGGCTAGCGCCCGGCGCACGATCTGGTGATCGACGTGGCCCCCCACCCCCAGCGGCCCGTAGAGCGCGCGCCCGGCGCCCACGGGCAACCTCTCAATTTGGCGGGCCAACGTATTGGCGAGATCCCCCTCGCCGGGATCAACCGGCCCCCACAGCGAATCCTCGCTATCGTAGAGAAAACGAGCGTCCACCCCGCGCCGGTAGATGCACTCGGGGTAATCCCAATACACGCCATCCGCGCCCAGTATCGCGAGCGCCGCCCGGTCCTCTTCCCGGCGTCTCTCCACCGCGCCCGACGGCGTCTCCCACCGAGCGTGCAACTGGCGCGCGAACGCCGAAAGCGACGCGCCGTTCTCCGGCGCACCGGCAAAGACCGTCACCACCAGCACCGGCTCGCCGGCCCGGGCCTGTTGCCAAATTCGCCCGCCACACGAGAGCACTGCGTCGTCCAGGTGGGGAGAGAGGTAGATGTGTCCATAGTGTATCTTCTCAATAAGTTGGGGAGCTGTGGCCGGTCTCCCGACCGAGCCACAGCGGGCACGGTCAGGAGACCGGCCCGAGCGAGTTTGCCCCGGTTTATTGAGATGATACTCCATAGTTATCTACACGTCCAACACTCATAACCAATCACCAAATCAGCGTTCATCTGCATTTTTCTGCGTCCAAGCCCTCTTTGTACTGACCAACTATACACTTAACAAATCTAGCGTCTCCGGCGGGTCAGTTCCGCCTCGACGTCGGCCGGCGTCAGGCCCCGGGCGGCCAGGAGCACCAGCAGGTGGTAGCACAGGTCGGCGACTTCGGCGGTCAGGCGCTCGTCACCCTGCCCCTTGGCGGCCAGGATGACCTCCATCGCCTCCTCGCCCACTTTCTTGAGGATCTCGTCCTCGCCAGCGGCGAACAGTCGGGCGGTATAGGACCCCGGCCGGGGGTTCTCCCGCCGGTCCACGATGACTGCAAACAGCTCTTCCAGGATGTGATTCACGAGGATACCCTCCGGTAGAAACAACTGTACTGCCCGGTGTGGCACGCCGGCCCGGCCGGCTCGACCCTGAGCAGCAAGGTGTCGGCGTCGCAATCGACCCAGATCTCCTGTACGTGCATGACGTTGCCCGACGTGGCCCCCTTGTGCCACAGTTCCTCGCGGCTGCGGCTCCAGAAGTGGGCCTGTCCCATCTCCCGGGTCAGATGGAGGGCCTCCGCATTCATCCAGGCCACCATCAACACCTCACCGGTGTGCACGTCCTGGAGAACGGCCGGGATCAAGCCCCGTTGGTCGAATTTGACCTCGATCATTGGGATCGTGCCTCCTCTTCCGTCGTATCGAGCAGCCGCACCGGTACGCCCTGTTCCGCCAGGCAGGCCTTGACGTCACCGATGCGCAACACCCGGTCGTGGAAGAGCGAGGCCGCCAGGGCTGCGTCGGCCCGGCCCTCGGTGAGGGCCTGGGCGAAGTGGGCCGGCTCCCCGGCGCCGCCGCTGGCGATGACGGGCACCGGGACCGCCTCGGCCACGGCCCGGGTCAGGGCCAGGTCGTAGCCGTTGAGCGTGCCGTCGCCATCCATACTGGTGAGCAGGATCTCGCCGGCGCCGCGCTCGACGGCGCGGGCGGCCCACGCGACGGCGTCCAGGCCGGTGGGCGTGCGCCCGCCGCTGACGTAGACCTCCCAGCGCCCGTCGCCCACCCGCTTGGCGTCGATGGCGACGACGACACACTGGCTGCCGAAGCGCTCGGCGGCGGCGGTGAGGAGCTCGGGGTTGCGGACGGCGGCGGTGTTGACGCTCACCTTGTCGGCGCCGGCCAGCAACAGCGCGCGGGCGTCCTCGACCGCGCGCACGCCGCCGCCCACGGTGAAGGGCATGAAGACCTCGACCGCCACCCGGCGCACCATCTCCACCGTCGTCGCCCGGCCCTCCGGCGAGGCGGAGATGTCGAGAAAGACCAGCTCGTCGGCCCCCTCGGCGTTGTACAGGCGGGCGTTGTCGACCGGATCGCCGGCGTCGCGCAGGTTGACGAAATTGACCCCCTTGACGACCCGGCCGTCCTTGACGTCCAGGCAGGGAATGATTCGTTTGGCTAACATGGGTTTCCTTTCTAAATCGCCGGCATCACGTTCCCGCCACACACAGGGACGTAGGGTATCATCTCAATAAACCGGGGCAAACTCGCTCGGGCCGGTCTCCTGACCGTGCCCGCTGTGGCTCGGTCGGGAGACCGGCCACAGCTCCCCAACTTATTGAGAAGATACGGTTTCCTTTCTAAATCGCCGGCATCACGTTCCCGCCACACACAGGGACGTAGGCCCCCGTGATGTAACTGGCCAGGTCGGAGGCCAGGAAGGCGACGACGTTGGCGATCTCCTGGTCCTCACCCCGGCGGCGGAGGGGGACGGCGGCCTCGTAATCGGCCTGGCGCTGGGTGCCCTGGCGGCGGGCCTGCTCGGTGATGGTCCAGCCGGGGGCGACCTGGTTGACGGTGACGTTGTACGGGCCGACCTCCTTTGCCAGGACCCGCAGCACGCCGTCCATCCCGCGCTTGCCGGCGACGTAGGCGGACTGGGTAGGCGCGTTCTGCATGGCGCACTCGGTGTTGATGGCGATAACGCGGCCGTAGCGAGCCTCGACCATCGCCGGGACGAAGGCCTTGGCCATGAAGACGTTGTGCATGACGCAGGAGCGGAACTGGCTCTCGTAATCCTCGACGTCCTGCGCCAGCACGCTGGTCCATTGGTACTGAATCACGGCGTTGTTGACGACGATGGTGGGCGCGCCCAGACTGGCGACGATCTCGTCCCGCATGCGCACGATGGCGCCGAAGTCGGTCACGTCCGCCTGGACCACCAGGCCGTGCCGGCCCATCTCGTCCAGTTCCTTCGCCAGCGCCTCGGCCTGGCGCCAATTCTCGTGGTAATGGATGGCGACGTCGGCGCCGCAGCGGGCCAGGGTGCGGACGATCACCCGCCCCAACTCGCCGGAACCGCCCGTGACGACGGCGATCTGGCCAGAAAGGTCGATACCCAGCCCGCCAGTTCCGCCACCCCGGTAGCGGCCCGATGATCTCGAAAGCGCCCCCAGCCACTGGCGGACGCGAGTCAGTGCGAACTCGATTTTTAGATGCATGGTTGCTCCTCCGTCATATGCGCGGGGAACTATTCCAACAGCGTCGTGAGGATGTCGGCGGCGTCCCGCACAAACGTCGTGCAACGCTCGTCGAAGAGATTATTTTCGCGGGCATGGGCCATCCCTTCCGGGGTGCTGATGTCGCAACCCAGCAGTTCCCGGCACACGATCGACCCGTGACGGCCTTCGAACCGGGTCACGAACGCGTCCACGACGGCGTAACATTGGTCCCGGGCGGCGTCGTCATCCCCCCGGGTCTTCCCCTCCTGGAGCCCGATGACCATCATCGCCCCGGTGACGGCGCCACACGTCTGGCCCCGGCCGGCCATACCGCTGCCAAAACTGCCGGCGACGCGCATGGCCTGCTCGGTCGTCAGGCCAAACTGGGGGGCAAAGGTCGCCAGCACCGCCTGGGCGCAGCTAAATCCCTCGTCGAAGTAGGATACGGCTCGATCCCGTCTCTTCATTTGAAATCTCCTCGATGGAATGGTTACAGACTATACAAGAATTCAGGCGTTACTTCGGTAATCGCGTCCAGCACGCAACTGGCGCCGAAAAAGTCGCTGTGGCGCGTGAGGCGATTGGGGATCATCACGCACTTCAGCCCGGCGCGTCGGGCAGCAGTGAGTCCTC
>DSAR01000512.1 GCA_011046405.1 Chloroflexota bacterium
CCCCGCTCCAGGGCGGCCTCCATCAACCGTTCCACATCGACCTCGTAGGGGTCCCGCTCCCCGATCTTGCGCCCGGTGGGATGGGCCAGGATGTTGAAATGGGGATTGTCCATCGCCCGGATGATGCGTTCCGTCTGTTTCTCCCGGGAGAGATCGAAATTAACGTGCACCGATCCAATGACCAGGTCCAGCTTCTCCAGGGCCTCGTCGGGCAGGTCCAGCGAACCATCCTTCAGGATATCGACCTCGATCCCCTTCAGGATGCGAATCCCGTCCAATTCATCGTTCAGGCGATCGATCTCGTCGACGCGCCGGGCCAGCGCCTCGGCGTCCAGCCCCTGGGTCACGGCGACGTGGGTGGAGTGATCGGTGATGGCGATGTAAGCGTAACCTCGCCGCTTCGCTGCCCGCGCCATCTCCTCCAACGTGTTGTGGCCGTCGCTGGCGTCGGTGTGCATCTGCAAATCACCCTGGATGTCCTCCAGCGCCACCAATTGGGGCAGGTTTCCCTCCCGGGCCGCCTCGATCTCGCCCCGGTCCTCCCGCAGTTCAGGCACGATGTAGGGCAGGTCAAAGAGGCCGTAGATCTCCGCCTCCGTCTCCCCGGCGACGCGCGCCTCGTCCTGGAACACGCCATATTCGTTGATCTTCAGATCCTGGTCCAGGGCCATGTTCCGCAGGGTGATATTGTGCGCTTTGGAACCGGTGAAATAGAGCAGGGCCGCCCCGTAACTCTCATCGGCTACTACCCGCAAATCCACCTGAAGCCCCGTCCGAAGCATCACCGTGGAGCGGGTCTCACCTTGAGAGACGACCTCCGCCACGTCTTCGTAAGCCACGAAGCGATCGATGATGTGCCCACTATCTCTCCCGGTGGCTAAAATATCCAGGTCGCCCACCGTCTCTTTTCGACGGCGATAGCTGCCGGCGACGATCACCCGTTGGATCCCCTCGATCTCCCGCAGGTAACCAACCAGCGGCTCCGTCAACTCCTCTGCCACGTCCAGCCGGGTGCGCGTCTCCTCCGCCTCGGCCTGCGCCAGATCGGCGACGATTTTCTGCTCTATGGTCTCGCCGAAGCCTTCCAGGTCCCGAATCCGTCCTTGTTCTGCCGCTGCCTTCAAACCCTCCAGCGAGGTGACGCCCAAATTCTCATAGATCGCCCGGACCCGCTTGGGGCCCAGTCCCGAGATATTCAGCATGTCGGCCAACGCCGGCGGCGTCCGCTGCTCGATCTCCTCCAATTGTTTCAGGCCCCCGGTTTTGACGATCTCTGTGATCTTTCCCGCCATGCTGTCACCGATACCCTCCAACTCGGTCAAGTCTTCATCCTCTGCCACCATGTCGGCCACGCTGCTGGAGAGGGTTGCAATCGTGCGGGCGGCGTCGCGATAGGCCCGCACCCGGTACTCGTTGCCGCCCCCAATTTCCAGGAGATCGGCGATCTGATTGAAGATCCGCGCGACGTCTGAATTGTAGACCGGCATCCGCTAATCCTCCGCCTCCGCCACCCCTTTACCCACCGAGGTCACGCCCGACGTGGGCACGTCGCCGTAGAGGTAGGTTCCCTCCTCCCCCACGACCTCCTCGTCCTGTGACGTGTCGGTCGTGTCGGGGACACCGCCGCCCACCGGCGCTTTTTCTGGCATCGGGGCGAACGTGCGCGCCTGATCCCCGGCCTGAACCCGGTGAAAGGCCTCCATAAATCGGTTGATCCGCTTGGCTAACCCGGGGTCCGCCTCGATCAGCGCTTCTAACGCGCCGAGCAAGTCAGCGCTCACCGCCTGGGGATCGGCCTCGAATCGCTCCCACAGGGCGCCATAGGCCGATTCCTCCGTCAGGCGCGTCGCCAGCAAGTCCTTCATGTCCTCCACCGCCAGCACCGCCTCGGGGCCGTAGGTTTGTTCCAAGCGCGCGCCGTCGTCCTCGATATAATCTCGCATCACGCGAAGCACTTCATTGACCGCCATTTGACCTCCCTTCCTCCTCATCACCATCATCTCAATAAATCGGGGGGCGGGGGTATGTGCAGGTGGCAAAGCCACCTGCACATACCCCCATCTCCCCCCCATCATCCTCGGCCGCGCTCTCAATCACCTTGGCCGCCGTCTTGGCCCGCGCGCTAACCCAAGAGGGCGACCAACCGTAATGGGCATATAACGCCTCCTCCATCTGGCGCGAGACTGGCTTATCAAAATCAACAGGCAGACTATGCTGCACCTGATCCCGGGTGAAGCTGACCGACAACGCCCGTTCCTCCCACTTGGGCGTGCCCAGGACTAGCGGCGGGATCAACACCCGCCGTCCCACCAACCAGCTACCCGTCTCGACCACCATATAGCGCACCATCCAGTATTGCGCGTCAAAAAGAAAATCCACGGCGCCACCGACGTCGCCATCGGTAGCCCGCACGGTGTACCCCAGCAACGATTTTATACTACGCAACATCGTGCCAATCTCCTTTTATGATGTTACATCTGTTACACAAAGCGACACAGAGGAAACACCGAGAGCCTCACACTGCTTCTCGCGGGAACCTCCGTTCACGCTTATTTCCGCGCCTTTTCAGTCGGATGTTGTCTATCCCCGATCTCTGTGTCCAAATCCAAGTAGTCCAAGCAATCACGTTTCCCTCATCCTAACACGAACGGCAGATCTTAACTGACGGAATTCGTTAGAAGCACTGTTGAATTGAGTTTAGAATAGTTAGAATTGGGTTGGACGTGGTGAAGCTGTTCGCCGTCTACCCCGCCGTTTGCCGGCGCCAGTTACTAGCCCAGATTTTATTACCCGACATCTCTGGATCACGAATGTCACGAATGGACAAATCACACGAATTTTGGCTTCGAATTTCAGAAAACATTCGTGAAATTCGAGCATTCGTGTGATTCGTGATCGAAAATCAGGCTCTTGGCCACGAATGTCGGGTAGTGAAACCCCAGATCATCGGCGCTATGAAATCATATCTTAACTCTACTGTAATGATCCGGACTTGCACATTTCCCACTCCTCATACTATAATGTATGAAACGTATCTTCAAGTAGGGGAAGATGGGATGTAAGTGATCCGGCCAAGTGAATACTGGCTAACAAAGTGAGGAAAAAGTTGGAGCAGCCGACTGACCAGCTCGAAGAACGAGCCCATGAACTGAAGTGCCTGTACGAGATTTCCCATCTCGCCGGACAACACGACGCCGCCCTGGAAACGCTCGTCCAGGAAATCGTCGAACTCATTCCGTCTGGCTGGAGCCGCCCAGAAGCGATCTGCGCGCGGATCCGCCTCAAGGATCACGTCTTTTGCACGCCAAACTTTGCCGAGACGGACCACCACTATGCGAACGACATTATCGCCCACGGCTCGCCCGTCGGCAGGCTGGACGTTTACCGTTTCCAAGAAGGATCAGGAAACGATGATGGGCCTTTTTCACAGGAAAAAACAAGGTTTCTCGACGCCATCGCCACAGAATTGGCCCGGGCCGTGGCATATCGGGAGACCCAGGATGCGCTGTTGGAGAGCCAGGAGATCAACCGCGTCTTTTTGAAAGGCGCCGTGGACGCGGTGACCGTGCTGGATGCCGACGGGACGGTAGTGGCTCTGAACGAAACTTCGGCCCAAAAAGTGGGCCGGCGCGTCGATGAATTGATCGGCGCATACGCCTTCGACATCTTTCCCCCCGATCTGGCCCAAGCCAGAAAGACGAAAATCAGCCAAGTTTTTCATAGCGCCCAGCCCGTGCAATTTACGGACGAACGGGCAGGGATGACTTTCGATCAGCGCGTCTATCCCATCCTCGACGCCTGCGGCACGGTGAAGCGCGTGGCCGTATTCAGTTATGATCTGACCAGGCAGATCGAGGCGGAAGAAACGTTACAGCAACGCAATCGCGAGTTGGCCTTGCTCAACCAGTCGGCCCAGGCGTTCAGTTCTACCCTCGACCTGGATCAGATTCTCATCACCGTCCTGGACGCAACACGCTCTCTATTGGGCCTGGTCGCCAACTCGGTCTGGTTGATCGATCCAGAAAGCGGCGAACTGGTGTGTCAGCAAGCTACCGGTCCGCAGAACGACGTGGTGCGCGGCTGGCGCTTGGCGCCCGGCGAAGGACTTGCCGGCTGGACGGTTCGTACGGGCGAAGGCCTGATCATAGCAGATGCCTGCAAAGATGAGCGCCACTCTGACGGAGTCGTGCGAAAAACCGGGCTGGCGCTGCGCTCGATCCTCACCGTCCCACTGCAAGCCAAGGGAAAGACGATCGGCGTGCTCCAGGCCGTGGATTCAGCCATCGACCGCTTTAGCAGCAAAGACCTGGAACTGCTCGAGTCGCTGGCAGCGTCGGCCGCTATCGCTATCGAGAACGCCCGGCTGTACAAAGAGGCCCAGGATCTGCGGGCGTTCAACGAGAACATCATCCAGAGTATGAACG
>DSAR01000177.1 GCA_011046405.1 Chloroflexota bacterium
GCCAACTCCTGGGCGTCAGCCCCATGACCGCGCGCGAGATCGTCGCCCGGGCGACGGGCGATCCGGAAGCGAGCGCCATAGAGAGCAGCCCAAACGAAATTGTCTCCGCCATCGCCGCGCTGTTAGGCCCCGTCTGCAACGACGCGGCCTGGTCACCCCACGTGGCCCTGGACACCGATGGCGAGGTCATCGCCTTCGCCCCCTACGAACCTCACCAATACCCCCACGTCGAGCCGGCGCCCGACGTCAGCACCGCTATGTGGCGCTACTTCGAAAGCCACATCGCCGCCGACCCCTACGCCGCCGCCCGTCGCCAAACCCAGCGCTGGATCGACGAGACCCGCGCCCGCCTGGAACGCAAGCAGACACAACTCGAATCCCAGGTCATCGACCAGGCCCAGATCGACCGCCTGCGCGAGGCCGGGGAACTGCTCTTGACCTATCAGCACCAGGTCGAGCGGGGCGCGCACGAAGTCACCGTACCCGATTACACTGGCCAAGCACGTGCCATTCCGCTCTCGCCCGCCCTGACCGCCGTCGAGAACGCCCAGGACTACTTCGCGCGCTACCACAAGGCCAGCCGCGCCGCCGAGGACCTGGACCGGCGACTGGCGGCCGTCCGGCCCGACCTGGCCTACCTGGAACAACTGGCGGCCGACCTGGCGATGGCAGAATCCCGCCCGGAGATCGACAGCGTGCGTGACGAACTGGTCCAGGCCGGGTGGGCGCCAAAGCCCCGCCGCCCCAGCAGCAAAGGCCAGACCGGCGGCCCACGGCGCTTCGAGATAGACGGTTTCACCATCTACGTGGGCCGCAACGCCCGACAGAACGAGGCCCTCACCTTCGACCGGGCCGCCCCGACCGACCTGTGGCTCCACGCGCGAGGCCTGCCGGGCGCCCACGTCGTCATCACCCACGACGAGCGCCAGCGAGAGATCCCGGAGGCGGTCGTCCGCCGGGCCGCCCAACTGGCCGCTTACTATTCCTCGGCCCGGGGAGAGCGCCAGGTCGCCGTCGACGTGACCGAGCGGCGCTTCGTCCGGCGCGTGCGGGGCGGGCGTCCCGGCCTGGTCACGTACCACAACGAGCGCACGGTATGGGTCTCGGCCAAGGGCAAAGCAACGGAATAAAAACGGAGTAAATGAGAGGAAATTCAATGTCAGACGTAAGCGACTTCCTGGAAAAAGCCCCTCCCCGTTTGAAAGCAGGACTCGCCAAGCGGGAAGCCGTCACCACAGAGGTTGAGCAGTGGTGTCAGGGACGGGAGATCATTCGGACGAAACGGATCCCCCCCCTCGTGCTAAACGGTATCATCATGCTGCCGGAGAACACTATCCACGAAATAGCCCTGATCGTGGAACTCTATCTCTGGATTTTTGCCATCGACGACGCATCCGACGAAAAATGGGTCAGCCTGGACGAATTCGTCACCCTGAAAGATAAATTCCTCTCCATCGGTCAAGCGTTGGGCGCACGGGGTCACGACGACGACCCCTTTGAAGCCGCGTTGGTCTCCATCGTCCGAGGCATGGTAGACGCCGTGCCCGACTATTGGGAACGAGATCTATGGACGATGCACCTCGAGCGTTTAATGCACGGCATGGCGCAGGAATATCGTTGGGCGCTCGATTACCCGGACAAAACCCCCTCCTTCGAAGCGTTGTTGGCCGAGACGCGATGGTCGGTCGGATTCCCCATTTCGGCTTACAGCGCCATCCCCCTGTTGAGAGCCAAAGACTCGGGCGAGATCGCCCGAGCAGTGGAAGCCAGCGGCGTCGCCATTCGTCTCTGCAACGACATCAAGTCCATGCACAGGGAAATAGACGAGGGCACGATCAATTCAGTCGCCCTGTGGGCCGCCGAGAAAAACGTCTCGACAGCGGTCGCCCGGGAGTACGTCCTGGGCCGCATCGCCGCAGCCGCTCAAACAGCCCAGGCGGCGCTGACCGGGCAAACGCCCATACCGGTGCGCCGAATGATCCTGGACACCGTGCACTTCTCGCGGGTCTTCTACGCCGAGACCGACTACCACCTATTCGAGATCTATTGACAAATCCGGCCAAAATCGCTAGAATATAGATAACAATCGGTCGGCCGACCGACCGACTCGTGAGGGAGTTCAAACATGGATGAGTCGAAAAACAAGCGCCAGGCGATCATCGACGTCACCGCCCGACTCGTGGTCGAACGCGGCGTCGAAAATACCAGCCTGGCAGACATCGCCAACGAGGCTGACATCAGCAAAGGCACGCTCTACTATTACTACTCATCCAAGAGCGACTTGATCTTCGACATCGCCGAGCAACACATCGACCGCGTGACCGCTTACCTGACCGCCTGGTTCGACCAGGCGGCCCAGGAGCTGACGCCGGAGGAAATGCTGCGCAACGTCCTCGAAGCGCTCCTGGGGGCAGAACTGCGGGGGAAACTCCACCTGTACTTGATCCAACAGGCTATCGCCAACGATCCAACGTTGCAAGAACGCTTCCAGGCCAAATATGCCAGTTGGAAGGAGATGCTGGAAGAACGCTTGAGCGTCATCCTGGACAACGGCGAGAGCCAATCGGCGCTAGCCTCCATCCTCATCGCCCTCATCGACGGCCTGCTGATCCAATCTGTCCTGGGCATCGAGGAGATCGACCTGGAAGCCATTACGCGGCAGTTATCAAAACTGGCCAATCCGTAGCGCTTAAGTTTTACGTCGGTCGGTCGGTTGACCAGTTGACCGGCAGACACCGGGGCGGGGTAGGAGAACGCACATGACCACGCCAACACCCGAGTTGCGACGCGCCTCGGGGGTAAATGGGCTTCCTATCCCTTTACACCCATTGACCAACCTGATCGCCCGGTCGGCGTTATCCTCCGACCGGCGGGATCAACTGACCGTCCACGCACCCTTCACCGGTGACGTCCTGGGCCACGTGCCCGCTTGCACCGAGGCGGACGTCGAGGCCGCCGTCGAACGGGCCAAACACGCCCAACCCCATTGGGCGCACCGGGCGTTCCCCGAGCGCCAGGCCATCCTCTCCCGCTACCACGACCTCGTCCTGGAACGCCAGGATGGGATCATGGATCTCATCCAACTGGAAAGCGGCAAAGCGCGCCGGCACGCCCTGGAAGAGATCCTGGACGTCGCCATCCACAGCCGCTACTACACCTTCCACAGCCAGCGACACATGAAACCCAAAGCTCGGCGGGGCGCGCTTCCTCTGTTAACCTCGGCCTGGGAATACCGCCACCCGGTCGGCGTCGTCGGCGTCATCGCTCCCTGGAACTATCCCCTTTCCCTGGCCATCTCCGACAGTCTGCCGGCGCTCATGGCCGGCAACGGCGTCATCCTCAAACCTTCCCACCAGACGCCGTTCACCGCCCTCTACGCCATACAACTCTTGCGAGAGGCGGGATTGCCCCCTGATATCTTCCAGATCGTCACCGGGCGCGGCAGCGTCATCGGGCCGGCCCTCATCGAGCGGGTGAACTACGTCAGTTTTACCGGCAGCACCGCCACGGGCCGGGAGATCGCTCGGCAGGCAGCCGGGCGACTCATCAGGTATTCGCTGGAATTGGGGGGCAAGAATCCGGCCATCGTGCTGGACGACGCCGATCTCGATCAGACGGTCGCTGGCGTCGCTCGAGGGGTCTTTTCCAACGCCGGACAGCTCTGCATGGCCATTGAGCGGCTCTACGTCCAGGCGGGGGTCTACGAGCGCTTCCGGGAGGCCTTCGTCAGGCACGTGAGGGCGCTTGAGATGAACGCCGCGCTCGATTTCAGCGCGGACGTTGGATCGTTGATCTCGCAAGATCAGGTGGACAAGGTCGACGCCCACGTGCGGGACGCCGTCGAAAAAGGGGCCAGGCTCCTGGCAGGCGGCCACGCCCGGCCCGACCTGGGACCGTATTTCTACGAACCGACGGTCCTGACCGGCGTCACGCCGGAGATGGCAGTCTACGCCGAGGAAACATTCGGCCCGGTGGTCGCCCTCTACCGCTTCGACCGCGTCGAGGAGGGGATTCGACGGGCCAACGACACCGACTACGGCCTCAACGCCAGCGTATGGACGGGGGATCTGCACCGGGGACGGGAAGTGGCCTGGCAGATCCAGGCCGGGACAGTCAACGTGAACGACGCCTACGCATCCGCCTGGGCCTCCATCGACGCACCGATGGGCGGGATGAAGGATTCGGGCGTGGGGCGACGCCACGGCGCGGAGGGCATCCTGCGGTACACCGAGGCCCAGACCATCGCCGCTCGCCGCCTGCTCTCCTCGAGCATCGACGGGGACCTGGCGCCCGAGACCTTTGGCGCCGTGATGACGTGGATTCTCAGGGCAATGAAACACATCCCCGGCCTGCGGTAGGGCGAATCAGCGAGTCAGCGA
>DSAR01000336.1 GCA_011046405.1 Chloroflexota bacterium
GCCCTCAGCGGTGGCTTGAAATATGCTTTCTCCGTGCTTTTGCCTGGTTGGCTACTAGTATCTATGGATTGACCGGCGAGCGTCGATGGCTGCCTCCGCTGGCGCGGGTCATCGCTCATCTGGCTGTCGTTCTGATCGCCATCTCCGTGGTGGGATTGCGAAACCTCGAATGGCCGGTCAAAGCGACTTCCTCCTCTCTCGCCAGCGCCCTTCCCGCCTCGACTGACGAGGATGCTGATGAAAAAAATCGGGAAGAGACGATTTCGACCCCCAAGCTATTGGTCAACCAGATCGATTATCAGAATCACACCCGTCCTATGGCCCCAAATGTCCGGGTTATCAGCCGCCAGGCTGATCCGCACACCATCATTCCCGATCGGCCTCGCCTGGGCGTCATCACCTATACCGTCCAGGCGGGCGACACAGTACAATCAATTGCCAACACCTTTGGCTTACAGCCTACCACCCTTATGTGGGCCGATTCTGCGATCGAGGATGCGCCGGATTTGCTACGCATTGGGCAACTGGTGACCATCCTGCCCATCGACGGTGTATACCACACCGTCGCCGAGGACGATACCCTGGCGTCTATCGCCGAGAAATACGACGTCGAGCCTGAGGCCATTGTGAATTGCTCGTACAATGCCTTGAACTCTCCGGATGCGATGATCCAGGTAGGTACGAAGCTCATCGTGCCCGGCGGCGAAAAACCCTACGTGCCCAAGGTGGTCACGACTTATGCTGGCTCGGCGCCTGAAGGCGCCAGAGGCACGGGGCGGTTCCAATGGCCGGTTTTGGGGCAAATTACGCAGGGATACTGGTATGGTCACCGGGCAATCGACATCGGGGCGCCCACAGGAAGCGCTGTGCAAGCTGTCGATGGGGGATTCGTCAGTTTTGCTGGCTGGACAGACGTGGGATATGGGTATTTGCTCGTCATTGACCACGCCAACGGGTTCGCCACTTATTACGCCCATCTGAGCAACATGTACGTTTCTACAGGACAGGCTGTGGATCGCGGGCAGGTCATCGGTGCGGTGGGCAGCACCGGTTGGTCGACTGGCCCGCATTTGCACTTCGAAGTACGCTACTACGGCGTGCAACAGAACCCACGGGCCTACCTGCCGTAATAGCAAGATGATCAAAAAAGGCCGGTCAGCGGAATCCTGCTGATCGGCCTTTTTTCATTTCATTTCATCAACCACAAACCAGGCTACTTAGCGACGCCCTCCGCTCGCACTTCCCGAATGACCGTGACCTTGATCTGCCCCGGATACTCCATCCCTTCCTCGATCTTGCTGGCAATATCCTTGGAAAGCCGAATGGTCGCCAGATCGTCGATCTGATTCGGTTTGACGATGATGCGAATCTCTCGACCGGCCTGGATCGCATACGACTCCTCGACGCCATCAAATGAACGGGCGATTTCCTCAAGGGCCTGTATACGCTTGAGATAGAGTTCCAGGCTCTCCCGGCGCGCACCTGGCCTGGCGCCAGAAATTGCGTCGGCGACTTCAACGATCACGGCCTCCAGTGTTTTCTGTTCTTGCTCGTGATGGTGGGCCAGGATACAATTGACTACAGGTTCCGAGACACCATGGCGCCGGCAGATTTCGGCGCCGATACTGGCGTGGGTGCCCTCCGTTTCGAAGTCTACCGCCTTGCCGATGTCGTGCAAGAGCGCGCCCATCCGCGCAACCTGGACGTTGGCTCCCAGTTCCTCGGCCAAAAGCGTCGCCAATTTGGCGGCTTCGATAGCGTGAGCGTGTTGGTTTTGCCCATAACTGGTGCGAAATTTCAACTGCCCCAGGAGACGAACGATCTTGGGATGCAATCCATGGACACCGGCCTCGTAGACAGCTCGTTCGCCTTCTTCTCGAATGATTTGTTCGACCTCTTGATGAGACTTTTCGATCACTTGCTCGATGCGGGCCGGATGGATACGTCCATCGATCACCAATCGTTCCATCGCCCGGCGAGCGATTTCCCGACGCACCGGGTCGAAACAGGAGATCGTGACGGCCTCGGGGGTGTCGTCTACGACGACGTCTACACCAGCCGTTTTTTCGAAGACCCTGATGTTACGTCCACCCCGACCAATGATGCGCCCCTTCATGTCATCGGAAGAAAGTGGAACGGTGGAGACGGTTAATTCGGCCACTTGCTCACCGGCCATTCGTTGAATCGCGTAAGTGATGATCTCTCGCGCTCGCTCATCCGCTTCTTCTTTGACCTCGGCCTCGACCTCGCGGATCACCCGCGCCATATCCTGTCGCGTCTCTTCCTCGACAGCTTTCAAGAGTTCCTGTTTTGCTTCTTCTGGACTTAATTGAGCGATTCGCTCCAAGGTCTCCTTTTGCTCTTGCAGCAATTGGTCAACCTGATTGCGCTGTCTATCCAGTGCGCTTTGTTGCTTATTGAGGGATTGTTGTCGTTGCTCCAGTCGTTCCTGCAGTTGGTCGATCTTTTCACGGCGACGTTGCAAACGTTCTTCCTCTCTTCTCAGACTATTGCGACGTCGTTCCAACTCCTTCTCCGCCGCATTGCGAATGGTCAACGCTTCATCTTTGGCCGATAAGATAAGTTCACTGGCCTCTTTTTCCGCTTCCTCCAATCGATTAGCAGCTTGTTCCTGTTGATTTTTGATCCTTTGCTGAACGATGTATCGTTGAAAGAAAAACCCTAAAGCAAATCCTCCTGCAATGCCTAGAACGGTCAATATCGTAGTAACCAGCCATCCATTCATAATTTTTATCCTCTCCTCTATTCGGATAAACCCTCATCTTGCGTTGCTTGCCATAAATCCTCGATCAGGGGTTTTATCACTTCGTAGGAAAATCCTCGCCTAGCCATGTAAGCCTTCAGCTTGCGCTCGAAATCTCGTCGCTCGAGTTGGCCCAGACGGCGAGCGCCCGCTTCTGCTGCTCTACGTGCGTTCTCTTCATCGTCTAGATCTTGCAAAACCTGGTCAATGATCGTGTCAGACACACCTTTTTGCCTGAGTTCATAGCGTAATGCCCGGACGCCTCGGGGTTTGAAGCGTACGCGATTGTCTACCCAGTAGCGGGCAAACGTCGCATCGTCGAGCAGGTTGGCCTGCGCCAAGCGATCGATTACCCGGTCGATGATCTCAGCGTCCAGATCCTTCTTGTATAGATTACGACGCACTTCCATCTCGCTGCGTGGGCGATATGAGAGATAATTGAGCGCCCGCTCATAAGCCTTTTCTTCTTCATCCCTGGTATTCAAGCGCGCGATGTCCTCATCGTTCAGGAATTGTCCCACCTTCAATTGGGCAGCCTCTATGGCCGCCAACCCGAAGGCGAATTCACCGTCGATGTAGACGTTCACCCGATCTTTATTCCGTTTCTGAAAGCGCAGCGCGCTAATTTTTCCTGCCATAAATGCATAAAGCCGTGGCTCAAGAAGCCACGGCTTATCGTCGTCACGCCGATTTCCAGCAATGATCTTAGGAACTACCCCTCATCCCCATCCATTGTGCAAGCAAATTTTTTTCAACTTATAAAACGACTGTCTCGCCTGGATTAAGTTGCTTTTACTCAGCCCAATAGATAGAAATGACCGGCTCTATCCAAAAAACCGCCCAATACAGTCACCCTAACCTGGACAAACTAGAACCAATCATGGACATGGACGGCAAATTCTTGCTCGCCGTGCAAGGACTTCATTGGTTAAGCCCTGATAGATTAGATGACGTCGACCTGCCCTCACCCCTTGAATCAAAGTCAATTCGAGAAATATCTAAAACCTCAACTCATAGACCTGCGCTCGTAGGTGGGATGGAATAGCCCGCCTGATTTTCGGACAGGTTTTGGATAAAGTAACAATGCACTTGGAGAAGGTAATAAATCGAAACACCCAACACAATGTGTGCTCGGCAGTAGCATTAACTAAGATCAACCGTGGTTTCTTTCAGCCAACAAATCATGATGTGTTGGCTGACTTCACAAATTTGGCCTGTCGTTCTATGTCTCTCCTCGACAGGCTCTGTCTTTTCTCCTGACCCGTTAGATGTTGCAGACGAGAGAGACCTTCTTGGAAACTATAAGCAAATTGAGTTACAAAAACTTGCTCGCTCGTATGTGTTTTTGCCCAGAATAGCGCGTTGTAGATCCTGGAAGGCCGCCTATTCTAACACCAATAAAGTTTACACCAAGTATGGCAAAAAGGCAAATGGATTTCTCCAACTGCTCCGATTGGCGATGAAGGTCGTGCAGTATCTTCTCAATAAGTTGGGGAGCTGTGGCCGGTCTCCCGACCGAGCCACAGCGGGCACGGTCAGGAGACCGGCCCGAGCGAGTTTGCCCCGGTTTATTGAGAAGATACGTCGTACAGATACTTGAC
>DSAR01000350.1 GCA_011046405.1 Chloroflexota bacterium
CCGCTCCGGCGGTCGTCGAAGTGGACCTCCCAGCTCCGGCGCACGAAGATCGCCATCCAGGGAGGCAACGGCCTCCCGTGAACCCGCAGCCCCAGGTCGGCGCCGGTCACGGCGATCAGGCATTTCTCCGTCGCCCGCAAGCGGGGGCCGGCGATGGTGACCTCCAGGGCCGCCGCGCCGGGCGGATTCCCCACCAGGTGATTGGCCGCCCGCAGCGCGAACGGGTCCATCGCGCCGGCGACCGGGACGCCGAAGCGCTCGTACCCGTATCGCCCCAGATCCTGGACCGTCGTCGAGAGTCCCCCGTCCAATACCTCAAAACCCAACGCTCATCCTCAACTGATAAGCCAACGTTCGTAGTAGGCGCTTTAGCGCTCCCACGGCGCTGAAGCGCCTACTACGAACCTGCGCCTACTACGAACCTGTTCCAACTTCATTTAAAACACACCCGGGCCGTTTCCCTCGATTCGAACCCCCCCGGCGAGATGGGCACGAACTGAACCTGGTCACCAGGCCGCAAGCGCGTCGGAGGATCGGTCATCGGATCAAATAGAGTGACGGGCGTCCGGCCGATCAAGCGCCAGCCGCCGGGCGTCTCGATCGGGTAGACGCCGGTCTGGGCGCCCGCGATCCCCACCGAGCCCGCCGGCACAACCTGGCGCGGCGTCGACAGGCGGGGCGTGACTAACGTCTCTGGCAACGCACCGAGATAGGCAAATCCCGGCGCAAAGCCCAGCATGTAGACGGTATACGTCGTCCCGCTGTGGCACTCGATCACGTCATCGACCGAGAGGCCATTATGCGCGGCCACGAACGCAATGTCCGGACCATACGTTCCCCCGTACACCGTTGGGATCTCTGCCTCTCGAGGCGCCGGCGTATCAGCCGCTTCACACCGGCACGCTGCCTCCGAGACGAAGGCCTCGACCTCGGCATAATCCCTTGCAAGCGGATCGTAATGGACGAGCAGCGAACAGTAGCTGGGGACAATCTCCCCCAGGCCCGGCATAGCGCGTCTCTCCAGGGCCAGCGCCAGCGCGTGCACCTGCCGGTTGATCGCTGGCTCAATCCTGTCCCCCAATTCCACGAGCAAGGCCGAATCGCCCGCCGCCAGGATACGGCGGATCACCGAGGGGTCCATTCAGACAAACGCCCCCATCGGCGCGAGCACGACGTCGGCCTCCGCCAAGCGCCGCCGGATCGCTCGGGCGATGTCGATGGCCGTGGGGGTATCGCCGTGGACGCAGATCGTATCGACCTGCAGCGCGATCTCCTCTCCGGTGTAGGCCGTGACGGCGCCATCGCGCGCCATGCGGAGCGCCCGCTCGGCAGCCGCCTCCGGCGTCTCGATCACGGCCCCCGGCAACCGGCGCGAGCGCAGCGTCCCATCGGCATTATAGGCCCGGTCGGCAAAGCCCTCCCGCGCCACGCGCAACCCCATCGCCCGACCGGCGTCGATCAGGGCGGAACCGGACAGGCCCACCAGGATCAGCGCCGGGTCCACCCGCGCCACGCCCTGGGCGATCGCCCGCGCCATTTCCAGGTCCTGAGCCGCCATGTTGTAGAGCGCGCCATGCGGCTTGACGTGGACCAAAGACGCGCCGACCGAGCGGGCAAACGCTGCGAGTGCGCCCACTTGATATAACACGTCATTCTCGATTTCGTTGCTCGTGAGTTGCATAGCGCGCCGGCCGAAGCCCAGCAAATCGGGGAAACCGGGATGGGCGCCAATTCCCACCCCGTGCCGGGCCGCCAGACGCACCGTTCGATCCATCACCAGGGGATCACCGGCGTGATACCCGCAGGCAATGTTGGCCGAGGTAATCGCACAGCCTTCGGGGGTCTGTATCAGCGCCGCAATCAGCGCCGCATCGTCGCCGACGCGATACACCCCGAAACTCTCGCCCATGTCGCAATTGAGGTCGATCTTCTTGACTATCTCCACCCCGCTATTTTACCACAAGCGTCCCGTTTGGAATAGCCGGTAGTAAAACGTAAGGAGGTCACGTGTCAATCATCTCCAAGTGTCGGCTTGAAGCTTCCCGTGCGTCACGCGTCCGCCGGTGCAACCTCGAGCAGCACGTCTACGGCGCGCACGCCCTGTCCCGCCGGGAGCACCATCAACGGATTGATGTCCAGCGCGGCGACCAGGTCGCCCAGGTCGGCGGCCAGTTGCGAGAGCCGCACCAGGCTATCGAGCAGGGCGTCCACGTCGGCGGGCGGTCGCCCCCGGAAGCCCTGGAGCAGCCATGCGCCCCGCGTCTCCTCGATCATGGCCCGCGCTTCCCGGCGGCTCAACGGCGGCAGGCGCAGGTTCGAATCCTGGACCAGTTCCACCAGGATGCCGCCCGATCCGAAGAGCACCACCGGGCCGAAGCTGGGATCGCGCATGATGCCTAGGATGACCTCGACGGCGTCGTCGCCCGAGACCATCTCCTGGACCAGAACCCCCTCGATCCGGGCCGTGGGGTGATGCTCTCGGGCGGCGGCGGTCACCTGCTGAAAAGCGCACCGCACCGCCCCGGCGTCGCCCAGGCCCACGCGCACGCCGCCGATCTCGGTCTTGTGCTGGATGTCGGGCGAGAGGATCTTGAGCACCACCGGATAGCCAATGCCGTCGGCGGCGGCGACGGCTGCCTCGGCACTCGGCGCGACTGCCTCTCGGGGTCCAGGGATACCGTAGGCGGCCAGCAACCGCCGCCCCTCGACCTCCGACAGCGTCCCCTCGACGTGGCGGAGCCGGTCGCGCCACGCGTCCAGGTCGGCCGGCGAGGGGCCGTCGCTGGTTGGGCCCACGTCCCGGGCCCGGCCCATCCGGCGGCGGAAACCCGCGTAATCGACGAAGGCCTGCAGGGCGCGCAAGGTCTCCGATGTACCCTGCAGGTAGGGGACGCCGCCCGCGTCCAGCAGCGCCTGCACGTCGGGCTGGAACCCGGCGGAGACGTTGGAGAAGACGGCCACCGGCTTGCCGGTCTGCCGGGCAGCGTCGACGGCGGCCCGGGCCACGGCCAGCGATTGTTCGACCTCGCGCTCGGCCACGCCGGTGGGGGTGTCGCGCGAGACGGCCAGCAAGTCGATGTTTTCATCCCGGGCCACCACCTCGACGCAGGCCGGGTAGCTTTCCTCCAGGTCACCGCTGCCCCAGGCGTCCAGCGGATTGGCGATGGGGCTGTAGGGCGGCAGAATCTCGCTTAGCGCCTGCTTGGAGTGTTCAGAAAGATGGGGGAAGTCCAGGTCCAGTTCCTGGGCCAGGTCGGCGATGAGGCCGATCTGCCCCCCGGAGAGGCTCAGGAGCCCCACGCCATCGCCGGCGGGCAGGGAGCAGGCGTCGAACAGGACGGCGGTTTCCACCAATTCGTCCAGCGTGTCCAGCCGCACGACGCCCAGGCGGCGGAAGACGGCGTCGACCACGGCGTCGGAACCGGCCAGGCTCCCGGTGTGGGCCTGGACGGTGCGCCGGGCCACCTCGGAACGGCCCACCTTGACGGCGATGATCGGCTTGCCCGCCTCGGCCGCGGCCCAGGCGGCGGCGACGAACTTCTGCGGGCTGCGGATGCCCTCCAGGAAGGCGACGATGACGTGGGTGTGGGGATCCTGGGCCAGGTAGCCGATGTAGTCGGCGCTGTCGAGCACCGCTTCGTTGCCGCTGGAGATCAGGTAGCGGAACCCGAAGCGGGCCGCGTTGGCGATCCCCAGGCAGACGGCGCCGCTCTGCATGACGGCCGAGACGGTCCCGGCGCGCGTGGCGGGGCTCAGGGCCACGCTGTAGGCGGCGGCCCGGTCGAGCAGGTTGGCCACGCCGATGCAGTTGGGGCCGCAGACCAGCAATCCGGTCTGTTCGGCGAAGCGGGCCAGTTCGGCCTGGCGTCTCTCGCCGGCCTCGTCGGCCTCGGCGAACCCGCTGGCCAGCACCCAGGCGGCGCGCACGCCGGCCTCGACCGCCTCCCGGAGCGCTGGCAGCACTTTCTCGGCCCGCAACAGCACGGCCGCCACGTCGACCGGTCCGGGCAGCGACGCCATGTCCGGGTAGCAGGG
Organism: Chloroflexota bacterium; assembly: GCA_011046405.1. Taxonomy (GTDB): domain Bacteria; phylum Chloroflexota; class Anaerolineae; order B4-G1; family B4-G1; genus DSAR01. Next base: position 4,036 of record DSAR01000350.1, read on the forward strand.
GAACCCCAGCACCTGCTCGTGCCTGGGATGGACGGCGTATACCGGACCGGGATAGCCCAGGTGCTTCAGATTCCCCAGCACCAGCTGCCCAGCGCTGCCCGGCCGCTCAGAAGCGCCCACCACGGCGATGGCGCGGGGGTTGAGAAGAGGTGATAGATCGCGAAATGGACGCATAGTCAGTGATTAAACTCCGTTTGGCGAATGAGCGAGTCAGCGAATCAGCGAGTCAGCGAGTAAGCGAATCAGCGAGTAAGCAAGACGATGCTCACCGGCATACCGATCTACCAGTATACCAATATACCAATATACCAATATACCAATATAC
>DSAR01000018.1 GCA_011046405.1 Chloroflexota bacterium
ACGGGAACAGCTCTGGATGCTGTTCGATCACGTGATCTAGAGCCTGACGAAACGCTTTATGATCAACCAAGATCTTATCGTATTCTTCCGGGGCAATGAACACACAAATCTGTTTAGATTTGTGGCTCTCTGGTAGTTCGCCTGGTTAGCTTAGCAAGCGGTCAATTTTTTGCCACGAATTACACGAATTGTCACTAATCTTTGGGATTTTCGTGTTAATTCGTGCAATTCGCGGCTAATCTTTCACCGCGACCATGCGAAATCCCAAAGAACCAGATTTGTTAGCTAGTGGGTCCAGATCCTTTTCCCGACTGCAGACTCTGGTTTGTGCCATTGAAGCCATATAGTAAGCTCTCCTTCCATAGGCATGAATTGGGCTAGCTTACTGCAATAGTTGTCAAAATGTCCAGAGAAAATCCGGATTCTGCAGACCACAAAATCCGTCAGAATCAGAAAAGTGCCCGGTAGTGAAGTCGGTAGGGGGATATGTAGGGCGGAGTGATCAATTCAATCTGTCGATGATCTGGGCAACGTGAAGCTGAACGTGACCCACTCTCCCACTTTAGAATCGGCCCAGATTCGGCCGCCGTGCTTCTCGATAATCTCCTTGCAGATATAAAGCCCCAGGCCAGTGCCTTTCTTCGTCGCGTACTCTGGGCTATCGAGGCGGCTGAATTTCTTGAAAAGCTTATCCATTTGCCCTGGCGGAATGCCCTTTTCGCTATCATTTTGAACGCTGAAGACGAATGCGTCTTCGCCCACCTGCATATCCAGGCGGATCTCTCCGCCTTCCACGCCATACTTGACCGCGTTGGACAGCAAATTGTCATAGACGACCCGCAGGAGATTGCCATCGGCGTACACCTCGGTATCGTCGGGGATGTGGTCCTGCACCGTCATCTGGCGCTCTTGCATTTCCCGCTCCAGGCCGTCGATGACCGGTTGAATGACCTCGCTGCGCAGGGCGACCTGGCTCTTACTCACTTCGAGCTCGCCCTTCTCCAAACGGGAAAGCTCGAGATAGTTCTTGATCATATCCTCGAAATAGTTCAAGCTCCGCGCCACAGATTCCAGGCTCTTTTGCTGGGATGGATTCAATTCTCCCAGATACCCATCCTTGACGGTATACAGGCTCATCGTCGCTGACGAGAGTGGATTCTTGAGTTCGTGGGTGACGAATCCCAACATCTCGATGTAATTTCGGTTGATCATGCGCAGTTCGTCGCTCAACGCCTGGAGTTCCTGCTGGCGCTGCTCGAGTTCGCGGCGTTGTCTCTCCAACTGCTCCGCCATCTCGTTGAAAGAAGCGGATAGACCGGCGATCTCATCTTGGCCCCGCACGTCTATTCGATAGTCTAATTCACCACTGGAGAGGCGCTCAGTCGCTGTGGATAGGGTCCGAACACGTCTCAAGACACTGCGCACCATAAAATAATAGATCAGAAATGCCAGCACCATGCCGAGCAACGTGATCGAAAGGTAGAGGGCCACCGTGCGAGCCCGTATATCGAGATATTTCTGTTCCAACTCACCCACGTACAGCATCCCGATGACCCGGCCGTTGGGATTCTCGATCGGATCGTACCGCGAGAGATACCAGCGATCGACCACGTAAGCGCGCCCGGTCCATGGGTGCCCCTCCCCCAATACCTGGTCCGCCACTTCTTTCGAGACCCGGGTGCCCACAGCGCGCCGGCCCTGGTTATCCAAGACGTTGGTCGAGATCCGCAGGTCCTCCATAAATATCGTCGCCGTTCCCAGCGGCTTGTCATCGTAATACTCAGCGGCGAAGACGGCGTCCCGGATGCGATCTACTTTCTCGGTGGCCCCGTTCAACAAGCTGCCCATCTGGATGACGCCGATAAACTGCCCATCCGCAAAAACGGGCACAGCCGCCCCAACCAGCATACCCTTCGCTTCGTTTCCTACCGCCATGCACCGCTCGATCAACCCCTCCCCCTCGCTGTCCAATCGTTCCATCTCCAGGAGGATGGTTCCAGCGCTGTTTTGCTGCGTCGAAATCGCCTGTTGCACCATCGGATCGTTGGATAGGCTGTCGCCGGTGTTGTAGGGGAATCGCGTCCGCAGGATCACCGTCCCGCCGGGTGTGAGCAGGTTGAGGATGTCCATACCCTGCTCCCGCCGGACGGCCTCCAAGTGCTTCTGCATCTCTGTCGTGAGATTCTGATCACCCGGCTCTTGGAGCAACGCTTTAAGCGCCTGATCCTGGGCCAGGATTCCCAACGACGCGCTGGTGCGGGAGATCTTGATGTCGTAAATTTCCCAGGCGGCGCGGGCATAGATCGCGACGCGGTTTTCGGCCTCTCGAATCGTATTCGTATTGGCGTAGTAGACGGTGGCGACTGACGTGAGCACAGCCAATAACAGGAAAATGATGGTCGTCCCCACATTGAACTTCGTCTGTAGTTTCATAGTCACTCAGGGTTTTATGGGCAGGCAGTCACATCTGCTAGCAACGAGAAGAAGGATGGGGTTTTCGAGAGCGGCTTTGCCACTCGCGAAAACCCCATTTCTCGTATCTTCTCAATAACCAGGGGTGAGAGATGGATCAGGCCGGTACATCCGCGTCATCTTGACGGCCTAGATGTCGGCACGATGCTGCGGACACATTACGTCCACCCGATCCATCCTTCTCCCCGACTTATTGAAAGGATACATTTCTCCCTTTTTTTTTGCCCAGGTGACGTACAGTTCAGGCCATCAGCCTGAGCAGTGATGCTAAAAGTTGAGCTAGGCCATGTTCTGTCGTAACACCCGCACGACCTCGCCATTGGCGTCGCGGATGCGCACCTCCAGCGGCATCTGGCCCGGCAGGGTGTGCGTGGCGCAACCGAAGCACGGGTCATAAGAACGGAAGGCCATCTCCACCATGTTCAACTTACCCTCGTCCACCTCGCCGTTCTGGATCAACGCCTTGGCCGCCTTCTTGATCGAGATGGAGATCGGCGCGTAGTTGTTGGTGGTACCGACGATGAGATTGCACTTCTGCACGATCCCACGCTCGTCGGTGACGTAATGGTGGGTCAGGGTGCCGCGCGGCGCTTCGACGATGCCCACGCCTTCTGTGGGCGTCTCGGTGGGCACCTCGCGCACCTTCGGATCGAGGATGCGGAGATCGGTCGCCAAATCGACCAGGTGCTCGGCGGCGTAAAGCAACTCGATCAGGCGGGCCCAGTGGGTCGCCAACGTGCCGTGCACCGGTTTGCCGCCCAGCGTCTCGTAGAATTCCTCGTAGGCCTCCTGGGCCCTGGGCGTGGCCATGCCATCGGCGGCGTTGAGCCGCGAGAGCGGTGTGGCCTGGTAGACGCCGCTGTCCATCCCCGTTTCAAACCCCTTCCATCCCACGTCCTTGAGGTAGGGAAACTTGAGGTAGGTCCAGGGCTCAACCCGCTCGGCGATTACGTCCAGGTATTGCTCAGGGGTATACTTGACGAACTCGTTCCCCTCGGGGTCCACGACGCGCACCTTGCCATCGTAGAAATTGACGTGGTTATTCTCGTCCACCAACCCCATGTAGTACATCGGCGTGGTGAAGGCGTCGGAGAGGATCATGTCCAGGTAGGCCTGGTTGCCCAGCACCACGTCGCGGAAGAGTTGCAGGCTGAACAGGCCAAACTCGACCAGGTCGTGGCCCCATGCCTCGATCTGGGCCCGCTCTTCCTCGTCGATGGCCTTGCTCACGCCGCCAGGGATGGCGCCAACCGGGTGGATGGTCTTGCCGCCCAGCATCCCCACGATGTCCATGGCCTTGCCCCGGTTCTGGATGACGCTGGTCCCGATCTCCACGCCGACCTTGTGGATCAGGCCCAGGATGTTCCGCTCGGCGGGCGGCGCGGTCGGCCCCACGACGAAGTCGGGGGCAGCCAGGATGTAAAAGTGAACGGTGTGATCGGCGACGTAAAAGGCGGAGTAAAGCAGGTCGCGCAACATCTTGCCGGTCGGCGGGACCTCGACGTGATAGACCGCGTCGCAAGCCTTGGCCGCCGCCATGTGATGCGCCTCCGGGCAGACGCCGCAGATGCGCGGCGTGATGCGCGGCAATTCCTCCACCGGTCGTCCCTCACAAAACTTCTCAAACCCCCGCAACTCCGGGATCACCAGGTAAGCGTTGGCGACGTTTCCATCATCGTCCAGGAAAATGTCGATCTTGCCGTGTCCCTCTAAGCGGGTGATGGGATCGATACTGATTTTTTGCATATTCCTTCTCCTTAGTCGGTGTGTCGGTAGATTGGTATATTGGTATATTGGTATATTGGTATACCGGTTTACCAACATACCGGTTTACCAATATACCGGTTTACCAATATACCGGTTTACCAATATACCG
>DSAR01000490.1 GCA_011046405.1 Chloroflexota bacterium
ACCAACAGCGCCGCCAGGATGGGCGCATCATAGATTTGGGCCAATGCAGAAAAACCTAGCCGCAATCGACGTTGAGTTTTCATTTGATCAAGTGTACATTCTCTCCCCTGGACTGTCAAACGAGATGGCTCTCTGGAATTCAGAAGTTGTTTGAAAAATGTCCGCCGGTGAGAGCCAGCATCGGCTTTTGCAATTTCACCACTTGGAGTACAATAACGACAATCACGTCGTCCATCCTAACGAAATTTAAAATGAGCCTCAGCACATTAACGAGAAAGGAGTTCCCGGCTATGTTTATCGTCCACGTATCCGTCCACGTCAAACCCGAATCGGTGGAGGCTTTCAAAGAGGCAACGATAGAAAATGCCCGCAACAGCGTCCAAGAACCCGGCATCGCCCGCTTTGACCTGATCCAGCAGCAGGATGATCCCACCCGTTTCATGTTGATCGAGGTCTACCGCACACCCGACGATCCCGCCCGCCACAAGGAGACCGATCACTACAAGCAGTGGCGCGAGACCGTGGCCAATATGATGGCCGAAGCACGCCGCAGTGTCAAGTACGACAACGTTTTCCCCGACGACGACGGTTGGGACTAAAACAACGGACAAGGAGGGAAGCACATGCGTTTCGAATTTGCCACCGCGACTCGTATCATCTTTGGACCAGGCACGTTACAGGAGGTCGGCCCGCTGGCGGCCGAGATGGGATCGAACGCCCTGCTCGTCATCGGGCGCACCGCTGCCCGGGCCAAACCCCTGTTACAGATACTCGCCGGTCAAGGCATCGAAACCACGATCTATTCAGTGACCAGCGAGCCGACCGTGGGATTGGTCCGCCTGGGCGTCCAACGGGCCCAGGAGAGCGGCTGTGATCTCGTCGTCGGTTTCGGCGGCGGCAGCGCCCTCGACACCGCCAAAGCCATCGCTGCCTTATTGACCAACGGCGGCGACCCGCTGGACTACCTGGAAGTCATCGGCAAAGGTCAACCGATCACCCAGCCACCGCTCCCTCTCATCGCCATCCCTAGCACGGCCGGCACCGGGACCGAGGTCACCCGCAACGCAGTGTTGATCTCGCCAGAGCACCGTGTCAAGGTCAGCCTGCGCAGCCCGAAGATGCTGCCCCGCCTGGCCCTCGTCGATCCGGAACTCACCCACTCCCTGCCCTCCTCCATCACCGCCAGCACCGGGTTGGACGCCCTGACGCAGGTGCTGGAGCCTTACGTATCCAGGCAACCCAATCCCCTGACTGATACCCTCTGTCGAGAGGGGATGCGGCGGGCTGCTCGCTCGCTGCGCCGGGCCTACACCGACGGCGACGACGCCCCTGCGCGCGAGGACATGGCGATCGCCAGCCTCTTCGGCGGCCTGGCGCTGGCGAACGCCAGGCTGGGCACCGTACACGGGTTCGCCGGGCCGATGGGGGGCATGTTCGACCTGCCCCACGGCGTGATATGCGGCCGGTTGCTGCCCCACGTCGTGACCGTCAACGTGCGAGCGCTCCAGGCCCGCGCGCCCCAGAGCCACGCCCTGCAGCGCTACCATCAAATTGCCAAAATCCTGACCGGCGACCCCGACGCTGCCATCGAAGATGGCGTGGTGTGGCTTCGGAGTCTGTGCGACGACCTACATCTGCCATCGCTGGCCGACGGCGGGCTGACGCCTGAGGACTTCCCGGTCCTGATCGAGAAAGCCTCCGCATCTAGCAGTATGAAAGGCAATCCCATCCAACTCACCCACGACGAGATGAACGCCATCCTCACACGCGCGATGTAAGCGCTCGCCATGCAACTCACAGACAGGGACGGCGTATTGAACACTAGCACGTCTCAAGAATTTGTGGGGATTTCAACAGGATGCGTTTCATTTCATTTGAGGTTAAATTTGTAGTAGGCGATTTGTCGCCGTAAAAGCGCGCTGAAGCCACTACCTAGTAGGAGGGAATACAATGGATCGAAAACAAAGATCTGGTCTAGTCGGTGGGTTGATCCTGGTCCTGCTCGGCGTCTGGTTCCTGGCGATGCAATGGGTGCCGGGATTGAGACCGTGGTTCTCCTGGCCCTGGATCGTCATCGGGGTCGGGATATTCCTGCTCATGATCGGCCTGTTGACCGGCGTACCAGAGATGGCGGTCCCGGCCTGCATCGTGGGCGGCATCGGGGGGCTACTGTACTGGCAGAACGCCACCGGAAACTGGGAGAGCTGGCGCTACGCCTGGACGCTGATCCCCGGATTCGTCGGCGTGGGCGTGTTCCTGTCGGGGCTCCTGGGCGAAAAGCCCCGCAAGTCGATGCGCGAAGGGATCAACCTCATTCTCGTCAGCTTGGCCCTCTTCGTCGTCTTCAGCGCGTTCACGGGCAGCCCGAACCTGCTGGGAGACTACTGGCCAGCATTGTTGATCTTGTGGGGACTCTATCTATTGATCCGGCCCCTGTTCCGGTCACGGGGGACTTGAACGTCCGTTAAAAACAAAAAGCGAAAGGAGAAACCCCATGTACGCGAGAAACATATTCTGGGCGGCTGTGTTGATCCTGGTCGGCCTGTTGCTACTGCTCAGCAATCTGGGCATCATCCAGGTCGACGTCTGGAGCCTCGTCGGGCCGTTCTTCCTGATCACCCTCGGTGTCTGGGTCCTGTGGAGCGCGTTCGTCGGGCCGGGCGCCGCCGAGGCTGAAGAGATCATCATCCCACTGGAGGGAGCCACGAGCGCCCACGTCCACGTCGAATACGGCGCCGGACGTCTGCGCGTGGGGGCCGATACCGCGTCTGATGAACTGCTGAACGGCCGTTTCGGCGGCGGTCTGAAATACCGGGCGAGCAGCGAGGGAGATAAGCGCCGGGTCAAAATGGACGTGCCCTTCCACGATCCCTTCTCCTACATCTTCCACGGGAGCTGGGGAAGAGGCCGAGGCGCCTTCGATTGGACCTTTGGACTGAACGAGCAAATTCCCCTAGCGCTCGAATTTGAAGTCGGTGCAGCCCAAACCGAACTCGACCTGACCGATCTCCAGGTGACCGATCTGCGTTTAGAAACCGGGGCCAGCGCCACGTCCATCACACTGCCGGCACGGGCCGGGCACACACGGGCCAAAATCAGCGCCGGGGCCGCTTCGGTCTCTATCCGCATCCCGCCCGACGTCGCCGCCCGAATCCACACCAGCGGGGGCCTGGCCTCAATCGACGTCGACCGGGAACGCTTTCCTCGGCAGGGCAAGATGTACCAATCCCCCGGCTACGAAGCCGCCGCCAATAAGGTCGACCTGGACGTCGAAGCCGGCGTCGGATCGATTACTGTCAGGTAGAAACCGGGTAGATAACCAACTAAGGAGAAAGACTATGAAAGAGATGCGTGTACGCATTATCGCCGGCCTCCTGCTCATCGTCGTCGGCGTCATCGCCCTGCTTCAATCGCTCGGCGTCATCAGCGACGCCATCGCCCTGATCTGGGCCGTGCTCTTTGGCACCGGGGGCCTGTTTTTCCTGTACGTGTACTTTTCCGATCGAGACAACTGGTGGGCCATCATCCCCGGCTTTTCTCTCCTGGGCATCGCCGCCATCATCACCCTGGAAACGCTCGCCCCCATTGAGGGCGACTCGTGGCTCGGCGCTTTCTTCCTGGCAAGCATCGGCGTCGCCTTTTGGATGATCTATCTGACGCACCGGGAACACTGGTGGGCCATCATCCCCGGCGGCGTGCTGCTCACCCTCGCCATCGTCGCCGGTCTATCCTCCACGTTGCCAGGCCTGGAGACCGGCGGGCTCTTCTTCCTGGGTCTGGGGCTGACGTTCGGCCTGGTGGCGCTCTTGCCCACACCCGAAGGAGACACGCGGTGGGCCCTCATCCCGGCCGGCGTCTTGCTCGTGATGGGGCTCCTGATCGCGGCGGCGGCCACCGAAGTGCTCGGCGTCATCTGGCCGGCGGCGCTGATTGCCGCCGGGCTCTACCTGATCTACCAGGTGCTGTTCCGCCGTTAACAGATCACGAATCTGTATCATCTCAATAAACCGGGGCAAACTCGCTCGGGCCGGTCTCCTGACCGTGCCCGCTGTGGCTCGGTCGGGAGACCGGCCACAGCTCCCCAACTTATTGAGAAGATTCACGAATCTCACGAATGGACAAATTTCACGAATACTTTCCAAGTAACCAGACGAGTAAGGCTGGTGGACTGACACTTTTAACGAAATCGAACACGGATTAACACAGATAAACACAGATTCACCTTGTTTTTATTAGTAGGACTTACGCAGTTGAAAGAAGTGGGACGCAGATGACGCTCCTGCGGAGCGGATGCAGACTTCCGCAGATAAAGACTCAAAAATCAGCGTTTATCCGCGTTTTTCTG